>JALHUR010000042.1 GCA_022867325.1 Candidatus Aminicenantota bacterium
CCTCGGGAAGCCCGTCGGCGACCCGGATTTTGACGTAGTTCGGAGTGAGAACCTCGCCCCCGGCGCCGCGGCGCTTGACAACGACGGCTTCGGATTCCCATCCCCTGAGCGCCCGGCGGAAGGCGAAGTTCTTGTCCCCGGCCAGCGCCCTCATCGAGGCCGAGCGCTCCTTCTTAACCTTCGCGCTGAGCTGGGGAAGGGCGGCCGCCGGCGTCCCGGCCCGCGGCGAGTAGGAAAAGACATGGAGGTAAGTGAGCGGAGACGCCTCGACGAAGCGGCGGGTCCGCTCGAATTCCCGGTCGCTTTCGCCGGGGAACCCGACGATGATGTCCGCGCCCAGCGCCGCGCCCGGCAGGCGGGCGGCCAATCCCGAAAGGATCTCATCAAAGCGGGCGGCGCCGATCCGGCGGCCCATCCGTTCCAGGACGGCATCCGAGCCGGATTGGAGGGAGAGATGGAAATGGGGACAGACGGCCTTGCTGGCCGCGAAAAAATCCAGGAGCTCCGCCGTCATGAACCTGGGGTCGAGAGAACTCAGCCGGAGGCGGATTCCTCCCGCCCGCTCTTCAAGCGTTGCCAGAAGATCGAGCAGGGACGTTCTCGGAACAAGGTCGGTCCCGAACGAACTCAGATGGACGCCGGACAGGACGACCTCGGCGAAGCCCTGGTCCGCGAAGCGCCGGACCTTGGACAGGACCTCGGCGGCCGGAAGGCTCCTCCCTCCGCCCCGGACGGACGGGATGATGCAGAAGGCGCAGCGAAAATCGCAGCCGTCCTGGATTTTGACCAGGGCGCGGGACCGGAAAGGCTCGGCCCGGCGCGGAGCGGCCGCCGTCCCGACCAGGTCCAGGATCCGGTCCGCGAGCCGGGCCTTGTCCTCGTTGGGAACGACCAGCCAGACCTGCGCCCCCCCCTCGAAGCGCGCCCGGTCGAGGGCGACCGAACAGCCGGTCAGAACGAGGCGGGCCGAGGGGTTGAGGCGGACGACCTTGCGCAGAAAGCGCCGGACGCCGGCCTCGGCCCGGTTGGTCAGCGTGCAGGTATTGACGACGACCAGGTCGCTCCGTTCGATGTCCCGCTCGAGCCGTAGCCCGCCGCTCTGCAATTCTTCGGCCCAGCCGAAAGCCTCGGCTTGATTGACCCGGCAGCCGAAGTTGTGGATGAGGACGGAGGTCAACCCCTCGACTCCCCGGCGTCTTCGCCTGTACTCATAGGCCGTTCCAGGCTTATGAGTGCCGACATGATTGCCCGGGCTTGTAGGGGGTTAACCCTGAGCCTCGCTTCTCATCCCCGCTTTGAAAGGCGGGGGTTAGCATCGGCGAACGGGTCATAATTTCTGCCGGAGCTTGGCCGAACTCGCCTCGACCCGGGCGGCCATCCGGGCCCGGTAGGCGAGAAGTTTGTCTTTCAAGCCCGGGTCGCCCAGGCTCAGGATTTCGACGGCCAGCAGGGCGGCGTTGGTGCCGCCCATCTTGCCGAGTCCCATCGTTGCGACGGGAATTCCCTTCGGCATCTGGACGGTCGAGAGGAGCGCGTCGAGACCGTTCAGGGCGGCGCTGTCGACCGGGACGCCGATGACGGGACGGACGGTGTGGGCGGCCACGACCCCGGCCAAGTGGGCCGCTTTCCCGGCCACGGCGATGTAGACCTCGGCGCCGGCCGCCTCGGTTTCCCGGACCAGGCGCAGGGTCCGTTCCGGGCTCCGGTGGGCCGAGCTGACTTCGAGTTGGAAGGAAACCCCGAATTCCTTGAGGACTTCCAGCGCCTCCTGGATGACCTCGAAGTCGGAATCGCTGCCCAACAGAACGACGACTTTCATCCCGCCTCCTCCCGCTCGCAGCCGATGTCGCGGCGGTAATGCATGGCCTCGAACCGGATGGCCGAAACGGCCTCGTAGGCTTTACCCATGGCCCCGGCCAGGTTGGTGTCGAGCGCGCAGACGTTGAGGACCCGGCCGCCGTTGGTCACAAGCATCCTTTTCTCCATCCGCGTCCCGGCCTGAAAAACGGTCACGCCGGGTATGGCCTCGGCCTGGTCGAGGCCTTCGATGACCTTGCCCGTCTCATAGCGGACGGGGTAGCCGCCCGAGGCCAGGACGACGCAGCCGGAGACTTTGGCGCTCCAGCGGACTTTCCTGCTCAGCACGTTCTCGAACACGGCCGAGAGAAGAATCTCCAGAAAGTCGCTCTCCATCCTGAGAAGCTGGGCCTGGGTCTCCGGGTCTCCGAACCGGCAGTTGTACTCGAGGAGCTTGGGTCCTTGCTCGGTCAGCATCAGCCCCGCGTAGAGGACGCCCCGCAATCGCCGGCCTTCCTCGAGCATCCGGGTGATGGTCGGAAAGATGATGGAGCTCGAGACCTGCATGAAGAGCTCCTTGGTGATGAAGGGCGAAGGCGAGACGGCGCCCATCCCGCCCGTGTTCGGACCCCGGTCCCCCTCGTAGGCGGTCTTATGATCCATGGCCGTGACCAGGGGCTGAACCTGGGTCCCGTCGGAAATGACGATGAAGGACGCTTCGCGGCCGCGCAAAAACTCCTCGATGACGACGCGCGTGTTCCCCTCGCCGAACTGCTTCTTGACCATGATCGCCTGGATCGTCTCCTCGGCCTTCTTCATGTTGGGACAGACGACGGCGCCCTTGCCCCCGGCCGGGCCGTCCGCCTTGATGACCAGCGGAAAGCCGAAAGTTCCCGAGTTGATGATCTTCAGGGCCTGGTCGTCCGTCTCGGCGATCTTAAACCGGGCGGTCGGAATCCTGTGCCGCTCCATGAACTGCTTGGCGAAGATCTTGCTCCCCTCGAGCTCGGCCGCCTTCTTGGACGGGCCGAAGATCCGCAGCCCCTGGGACTCGAACTCGTCGACGATCCCCAGCGTCAGCGGAAGCTCGGGGCCCACCACCGTAAGGTCGATCTTCTCCCGGCCGGCGAACTCGGACAGGCCGGTGATATCCGTCTCGTTGATCGGAACGTTCTCGGCGACCTGGGCCGTCCCGGGATTGCCCGGGGCGCAGAAAAGCTTTTTAAGGAGCGGGCTCTGGCTGATCTTCCAGGCCAGGGCATGCTCCCGTCCGCCGGAGCCAATGACCAAGACTCTCATTATTATCCTCCGCTAAACGCCCCCTCAGCGCCCGGCCGGGCGGAGCCCATCGATAAGGGCCTCCACGACGCCGGGCTGGGGGAATAGGCTGCCGAGAATGCGGGCCGCCAAGCCGGCCGCTTCCCGCTCGGGAAGACAGTATCGCATCTCCAGAAAATTCCGGCGGAAGGCCCGGACTTCGTCCTTGACGCGCTTGTTGCGGATGATGCAGTCGGCCATGAGCCCGGCCAGCTCATCGAAATCCCCGGCCTCCATCCCGAACCTCGTCATTTCCTGGACGCCGAGCCGGATGCCGCTCGAGGCAAGGAAGGTCTCGTCGTCGGGGAGGGCCTGGTAGTTGGTCAGGATGTTGTTCTCCTCGAGCCGTCGGGCGATCGCTTGGCCGGGGCCGAAGGCCTTGATCCGGATGAGGACCTGGTGCGTCTCCGTGTAGCCGTCCGCCGGATCGCCTTCGACCGGGACGCCTTTGTCCTTGAGGGAGCGGGCCAAAGCCTTGGCGTTGGCCCGGACCTTCTCGGGAAATTCCGGCTTGAAGGCGTTCATCTCGTAGGCGGCGGCCAGCAGCCCGAGCAGGGTTCCCAGGTGGTGGTTGGAGGTCGAGCCGGGGAAGGCGCGGCTCTTGATATCCTGCCAGAGCAAATGGAGTGGGCTGCCCTTGGGAAAACTCCCGGCTATAACCCCCCGTTGGGGTCCGAAAAACGTCTTGTGGGTGCTTCCCGTCACGAGGTCGGCACCCTCGGCCAGTGGAGCCTGGAACGCGCCGTGGAGACCCAGAACATGGGCCATATCGTACATAAGGAGGGGCCGCTCGGGCCAGGTCTTGACGATGTCAGCCACGAGCCGGACCGGCTCGGGATAAATAAACATGCTCTTCCCGAACACGATCAACTCGGGCCTCCCGCCATCCAGGAGATTGGCGAGGGCCGCCCGGTCGACTCTATAAGGATTGTCCTTGGAGACGGGGAAATGAATGACCCGCTCCTTGCCCGTTCCGGCGTCCTCTTCGACATAGTTGAACAGGGCCCCCATCGGCTGGGCGCTCAGGTGGCCGCCCTTGTTGAGGTCGTTGTTGAGGACGAGCCGGAGCTTGCGGGGCTGGGTCCCGGCGGGCTTGTTCCGGTTGAGGAACCGGACGAGCCCCTTGAAGACGACCTCGTTGGCCATCTGGCCCGAAATGGGCCTGAGCTCGAGATCCGTGCAGCCGAAGAAGTCCGCCAACTCCCGCTGGGCTTCAACCTCGACATCCCGGATGAAATCCGTGCCTTGATAGAAGTAGACCTCTTCGCCCTTCATGGCCCGGTGCTCGGCGTAGCGGCCGGCCGGGTCGGAAATCTCGCACATTTTGACGAGCAGGGACGGAGTCGATTCGGACGGGATGAGGTTGACGGAATCCGCCCGACGCCAGACGTTGTTGGCCTCGATCCTTCCGACCAAAGTCTCAAGCTTATCCCGCAAGGTCTTCATGCCTGTCTCTCTTTCCTCATCGTCGATCGCCGCGGCCTACTTGAAGTTCTCGTTTTCCAGGAGGCGGATCTTGTCGACCCGCCGGCCGTGGCGCCCGCCGTCGAAAGCCGTCGCCAGCCAGGTCGCGACGATGGCCTTGGCCTCCTCGAGGCTCAGGACCCGTCCGCCCAGCGTCAGGCAATTCGCGTCGTTGTGTTTCCGGCTCATCTCGGCCGTGTAGACGTTCCAGCACGGGGTTGCGCGGACGCCCTTGAATTTATTGGCGACGATGGCCATGCCCATGCCCGTCCCGCAAAACAAGATAGCCCTGTCGTGCTCGCCCCGAACGAGACGCTGGGCGGCCTTGGCCCCATAATCGACGTAGTCGATGGCTTCGCTCGGGCCGCAGCCGACGTCGAGGACTTCGATATCTTGCCCTGTCAGGAAGTCCTCGATCCCCATCTTGAGCTCATAACCGGCATGGTCCGACGCCAGCACGATTTTCATCTCGGCCTCCATCTCCAAGACGGTTCCGCAAGATCGAACATCCCAGCTCCCCGCGGCCGCGGCTCAACGGATGAACCCGGCGGCCTCGGACATGACTCCGACGGCCTTTTGGACGACGGGGTCCTTGCGCCGGTAGACCCGCATCCCCTCCTCCAGGTTCCAGGCTGAGGACACGACCTCGCGCTCGATCTCCTTCTTGATTTCATCCTCGGCCTCGGCGAACCGCTCGGCGCTGTATTCGAGCTTCAGGGAGCTGAGATAGCCCTTGAAATCGGCGACGACATCGGCCCCGGCCGTGAAGGTCTTGTCCAGGACGATCGTCCGGCCGGCCGCCTCCTCGGAAATTCCTTTGTCCTGGGGGATCCGATAGGTCTTGGACAGGGGCGTCTGGTGGGCGACGAATTTGCGGCCGTAACTGAAGAAGGCCCCTCGAAAGGTCAACTCGGCGGTCAGGGACTTGAGGGTCAGCGGAACCTTGTAATCGGGCGTGATGCCTCCCTGGCCGAGGACCTTGCGGCCCCGCGAAGTGAACCGGACCTCCCGCGATTCTTGGGAAACACCCTGGTTCAAGTAGTAGTCCTCGATCCGGCTGTAGTCGCGCTGAATCGAGCGGCCGCTCGGCGTGTAGTATTTCGCCGTGGTCAAGGCGACGGCCACGTTAGGCCCGAGCGGGAAAACGGTCTGGACGAGCCCCTTGCCCCAGGAGTCCTCGCCGACGATGAGGCCGCGGTCGTTGTCCATGACGGCTCCGGCCACGATCTCCGAGGCGCTGGCGCTGATCTGGTTGACGAGGACGACGAGCGGAATCCGCTCGTGCTGGCCGTCCCGGAGGGCCCGGAATTCGCGGTCGTAGCTCTTGTTGCGGCCCCGGATGGACACGATCAGCGATCCCTTTGATAAAAACTCATCGGCCAGCTCGAGGGACGGGAAAAAGGGGCCGCCCTGGTTCCAGCGAAGATCCAGGATGAGGCTCTCCATCCCCCGCGCCCGCAGCTCGGCGATCTTGGCCTCGACTTCGGCCACCGTCGTTTCGCTGAACGTCCTGATATAAATATATCCGATCTTGTCGTCGAGGAGGAACGCGTAAGAGACGCTGTGAAGCGGGATCTCCTCGCGGATGACGGTGAGCTCGAACGGCGTGTCGAAGCCCTCGCGGATGACCGTGATCGTGACCTTGGTCCCCTTGGGGCCGCGCAGTTTCTGCATGGCTTCGAAGCTCGACAGCGGCTTGGTGCTCTCGCCGTCGATCGTGGCGATGACGTCCCCCGGCTGGATGCCCAACCGCGAGGCCGGCGTCCCCTCGATGCAGGCGATGACGACCAGCCGGTCTTCCTGCTTCGTGATCTGGATCCCCAGCCCGTAGAATTTCCCGGTGTAGTCCTCCCTCATCCGGGACAGCATGTCCGGGTCCAGGAAATAGGAATGGGGGTCCAGCGTCTCCAGGGCGCCCCGGATCGAGGCGAAGGCGAGTTTTTGGGGCTCCTGCCGCTGGACATAGTTCTGCTCGACCAGGACGGCGATCGATTCCGCCTTGTCGAGCGCCTCGGCCCAATCGCCCTTCCCCCCGGCCGCGAGGTGGAGGAATGAGGCGAGCAGGGCCGCCGTGAGCGCGATTTTCTTGGTCATGGGTTGCCGTCGAACGATTATTTTACCAAAGGGGCCCGGACTTGTAAAGCCGCCAGGCGGCCGGACGTCCTGAGGGCTGGGGGCGAGGGGTTGTCCTTCGCAAGGCTCTGGACTACCCTTATACAGTCCCCGCCTGACGGCTGGAGGTAGAAGGGGTTGACTTGGGGAAAACGAGGGATTATAGTGGCTCTTGCCTCGAAAGAAAGAAACACGTTCATGTTCGGCAGCATCGGCATTCCGGAACTCCTGATCATCCTGGCCGTCGCCCTGCTTGTCTTCGGACCCAAAAAGCTGCCCGAAGTCGGAAAGTCCCTGGGAAAGGCTATGAGGGAGTTCAAGAAGACTTCGGAGGAGATCCGGGGGCGGATCGAGGACGAGATCCAGGCCTCCGAGATCAAGGGCGTCGCCGACGATCTCCGCAAGGACATCCAGGACATCAAGAGCATTCCAACGGCCCTGACGGACGAGATTTCCGCGAACCCCTACGAAGACGCCCCGAAGGACACGCAGACGGATGGGGAAGGCAAAAAAGACTCCTGACGAGATGACCTTCCTCGAGCATCTCGAGGACCTCCGGAAGAGAATCTTTTATTCGCTGATCGCGATCATCGTCGCGGTCATCCCGGCCGCGATCTTCAGCAAGGACATCTTCACCATTCTGGCCCGGCCGATCACCATGTATCTGCCGCCGGGGCAGAAGCTGGCCTTCACGACCCTGACCGCCCCGTTTGTCCTTTACATGAAGGTCGCGTTCCTGACGGCGGCCTTTCTGGCGACGCCGGTCATCTTCCTCCAGCTTTGGTATTTCGTCGCCCCCGGTCTTTACCAGAAGGAAAAAAAGTACGTCTGGCCGTTCGTCATCTTCACGACCGGCTTTTTCATCATCGGAACCCTGTTCGGCTATTTCCTCGTCTTCCCCTACGCCTGCCGCTTCTTTCTCCAGGTCGGCAAGGACTTCCAGGCCGTCATCACCGTGGACCAGTATTTCAGCCTCATCCTCAAGCTCCTGCTGGGGATCGGGGCCGTCTTCGAGACGCCGACCTTGATTTTCTTCCTGTCCCGGATGGGGATCGTGACCTCCCGTTGGATGCTCAAGAATTTCAAGTACGCGGTCCTGGCCGTGTTCATCATCGCCGCCGTCATCACGCCGACGCCCGATCCGGTCAACCAAACCATCCTGGCCGTTCCCATGCTGGCCCTCTATGTGCTGGGCATCCTGATCGCCTTCCTGTTCGGGAAAGAACGGAAGGAACGCCGGGCCCGCAAAGCCGGGAAGGGCGCGGCCGAGCGCCGATGACGCCATGATCGACAAAGCGGAGGTTCGTCTGATCGGCCTGACCGGAACGAACGGGGCCGGCAAGGGAGAGATCGCCTCCCACTTTATCCGGAAAGGTTTCGCCTTTCACTCCCTGTCCGACGTCCTCCGCGCGGAACTCGCGGCCCGGGGCGAGGCCGCGACCAGAGACAACCTGATCCGAATCGGAAACGCGCTCCGGGCCTCGCAGGGCGCCGATGTCCTGGCCCGCCGGATCATGGCCTCCGTCACGGGGCGGGCGATCATCGACAGCATCCGGAATCCCGAGGAGATCGCTTTTTTTCGGACCCGGCCCGACTTCCTCCTCCTGGCCGTCGACGCGCCGGTCGCGCTCCGCTACGAACGCGTCCGGAAGCGGGGGCGGGACGAGTCGGCCCGGACGCCGGACGAGTTCGCCGCCAAGGAGAGGGAGGAGATGGAGGGCGCCCCAACCGGTCAGCGACTCCGGCGGTGCCTGGAACTGGCCGACGCCCTCATCATCAACGACGGAACGCTCGAGGACCTGTACCGGAAATTGGAGGTGTTCGCATGACGTCCCCGCGGATCAGCAAAGACGAGTATTATCTCGGGATCGCCCGGGAAGTCGCCCGCCGCAGCACCTGTTATCGACGTTCGATCGGCGCCCTGATCGTCCGCGACGATCAGATCGTCTCGACCGGCTCCGCCGGGGCGCCCCGCAAAACCCGCGCCAGTACCGAGCACGGCTTCTGCCTCCGCGACAAGCTGGGGATTCCCCACGGCCAGCGTTACGAACTGTGCCGGAGCGTCCACGCCGAGCAGAACGCCATCATCAACGCCGCCCGGGCGGGAGTGAGCCTGCTGGGCGGCGACATGTACATATTCGGGAGCGTCCCGGAGAGCGGGGCGGCCATCAACGCCTTCCCCTGCTTCATCTGCAAGAAGATGCTCATTAACGCGGGCCTGGTCCGGGTCGTCTGCTCCACGGCCGACGGACGCTTCCTCGTCTTCCTGGTCGAGGACTGGACCAGATCCTGGCGCGAAGGAGACATCCTGGATGATCAACGCCAGTACGGATAAGCCGGGATCCGCCCGCGCCCTTAAAACGATACGTTCCGTCCTGTTCTTCGCCCTCATCCTTTGCGCTCCGGGGCGGCCCGGACTCGTCCCGGCCGCCCGAGGCCAAGACCAGACGGCCCCGGCTTCGGCCGAAACGAGCCTTCTCAAATTCCTGGGAGTCGAGGCCTCGGCCGAATCGATCGACTACGTCCAGAATAAAACTCAATTCCAGCTCCATCAACTCCTGACCGAACAGCGTCACCCCAAGACCTGGAGCTTGAGCGAGCGGGTCCGGAAGGACGCGGCGGCCGGGCTCCGGATGATCCTCTCGGTCGACGAGGATATCGTGGGCAGGCTCCGGAGCCTCGCCGATAACCCGGCCGGGATCGACGAGATGGCGCGGGCCGTCGAGGGCGCCCTCCTCGGAGGCCGGACCGTTTACATCTACGGCTGCGGCGCCACCGGCCGGCTGGCCAAGCAGATGGAGAGCGGACTCTGGAGGCCGTTCTGGAGGAGGGCCGCGGCCGAGCCCAAGATCGGGGCCAAGCTCAAGGCCCGCTTCGGCGAGGACGCGGAGGGGCGCCTGATCGGAGAGATGACCGGCGCCGACCGGGCCCTGATCAGCTCTCTCGAAGGCTTCGAGGACCTCCAGCTCATCGGCCGGCTTCAGCTCCGGGATCGAGGGATCCGGAAAGGCGATGTCGTTATCTGCGTCACGGAGGGCGGAGAGACCTCGTCGGTGATCGGGACCATCCTGGCCGCGCGCGAGGCCTGGTCGGCCTCCGGAGCCGGGGACATGTTCCCACCAACTCTGAATAGAAAACAGAGGTTTACAGACCTTACCATGCTTGGAACAATAATATGTAGCAGTTACGGGATTTTTTAACGTGGCCAAATCGGCATGAGTTGTGGCACGACATGAACGAACAGTACGGCTTAAAATAATACTTGCAACTTTTCTTGTAGA
>JALHUR010000415.1 GCA_022867325.1 Candidatus Aminicenantota bacterium
CAAGGGCGGCCTGGCCGTGGCGGCCACACCGGCCTTGATCAGGGAGCTTCTCGGAAAGGCCGGGCCGGGCGCGCTCCCGGCGGCCGGACAGGGGCTCGATAAGGCCGTTCTGGACCGTGTTGTGGCCAAGGCGCTCGAGAAGGGCGGCGAGTTCGCCGACGTCTACGTCGAGCACCGGATTTCGCGGACCATCCTGATGGAGGAATCCAAATTCAGGAGCGCCGAGTTCGGGATCAGCCGGGGCGCCGGGGTCCGGGTCATCGCGGGCGACAAGACGGGCTTCGCCTACACTGACGATATCGGGGAGGAGGCCATGCTGAGGGCGGCTGAGGTCGCCTCGTTCATCGCCCGGGGGAGCGCGGTCCGGAAGCCCGTCCCGGTCAAGGAAGGCTCGCGTCCGACCTACGTCACGGTCAAGCTCCCGCTGGCCGGGGTCGTGGACGAGAAGCGGCTCGACATCATGCGGCGCGCCAACCAGGCCGCCCTCGATTTCGACAAGCGGATCAAGATGGCCTCGATCAATTACTACGACGAAGTCCGGGGCCGGACGATCGCCAACTCCGAAGGGCTCCTCCTGACGGACGAGCTTCCCCTACTCTTTTTCATCGTCCAGGTCCTGAGCGAGGGGAACAACACGCGGCACATGGGACGCGAGCGGCTCAGCCGCCACTCAGGGTTCGAGATGTTCGACGACGTAGAGCCCGAGCAGGTCGCCCGGACCGCGGCCCGCGAGGCCGTGGTCATGCTCGACGCCAAGGATGCGCCGGCCGGGAAGATGGACGTCGTCATGCAGAACGGCTGGGGCGGCGTCCTCGTCCACGAGGCGGTCGGCCATCCTCTCGAGGCCGACAACATCGCCAAGAAGATCGGCGCCTTCACCGGCAAACTCGGCCAGAAGGTCGCCAGCGACGTCTTCACCATGATCGACGACGGGACCCTTCCCAATTTCCGGGGGACGACCAACTGGGACGACGAGGGGACGCCCGGGCAGAAGAATGTCCTCATCGACAAGGGCGTCCTGGTCAAATTCATGACGGACGTCCTGTCGGCCAAGCAGCTCGGGATGGCGCGGACCGGAAACGGACGGCGCGAGAGCTTCCGGTACCTCCCCATCCCGCGCATGACCAACACCTTCATCGCCAACGGGAAGGACAAGGCCGCCGATATCTTAGACGCGACCAAGAGCGGGATCTACGTCCAGGCCCTGAGCGGGGGAAGCGTCGACCCGACGACCGGCGTCTT
This sequence comes from Candidatus Aminicenantota bacterium, assembly GCA_022867325.1. GTDB lineage: Bacteria > Acidobacteriota > Aminicenantia > Aminicenantales > JAFGBC01 > JAFGBC01. The sequence continues at coordinate 1,243 of JALHUR010000415.1, forward strand.
CAACTTCACTTGCCGGGAAGCCTACCTGATCGAGAACGGCAAGAAGACGACTCCGGTCAAGGGCGCGACCCTGATCGGCAACTGCCTCGAGATCATCCGGAACGTGGATGCCGTCGCCGACGACCTCGACTTCGGGCCGGGCATCTGCGGCAAGGGCCAGTCAGCCGAAGTCACGGCAGGCCTGCCGACGGTCCGCATCCGGGGCATCAACGTCGGCGGAACCAGGGCCCGGGGCTGAGCCCGGAGCGAAGGAGACGACCATGGACTACAAGACACTGGCGGAACGGCTGGTCAAGGGCTGCCTCAAGAAGGGCGCCGACGCGGCCGAGGTCTATATCGAAACGGGACGGAACCTGAGCATCGAAGTCCGCAACGGCGAGGTCGAGACGATCCAGGAGGCCGCCGCCCAGGGCGCAGGCTTCCGGGTCTTCGTCAAGGGCCGGATGGCCCTGGCCAGCTCCAACGACTTCAAAGAGGATTCCCTCGACGACGCCATCGGCCGGGCGATCGAGTTCGCCAAGATCACGACCCCCGACGAGTTCAACGTCCTTACCGACGACGCGGGCGTCACGGCCGTCGAAGGCCTTCACGACCCGGCGATAGCCAAGGTTCCGATGGAGAAGAAGATCGAGCTCCTCAAGAGCCTCGAGAAGCTGTCCCTGAAAGACCCCCGGATCACCAAGAGCGCGGGGGCCGGCTACGGGGAAGGGGAGGGCGAGGTCTTTCTGGCCAACTCGAACGGCCTGGCCAAGAGCTACAAGTCGGCGGCCTGTTCGATGGGGATCTCGGTCGTGGCCGAGAAGGCCGACCAGAAGTCCTCGGGCGGCGAGTACTGTTCGCGCCGTTTCTGGGCCGACCTCAAACCGGCCGAAGAGATCGCCGCCGCGGCCGCCCGCAAGGCCTACGA
>JALHUR010000416.1 GCA_022867325.1 Candidatus Aminicenantota bacterium
AAGAGGTCGTGGTCCTTCTCCTCCCGCTCCAGGGCCTCGACCAGGGCCGGGCAGACCGGGCCCTGCCGGTCCAGCCAGTCCAGCTCATCCTGGCGGGTGTGGGGGTTGAAAAAGATCCAGTCCGAATACTTGTTGAAAGATTCGATCTCCCTCTCCCGCTCGACCGGATAGCGGCGGATGACGACCCCGTTGTAGACGGAGCCGCCGGCCGGGTATTCGTTTCGCCAACTGATGTAGTCCTTGGCCGTCGTCGTGTAGATCGAGCAATCGTGGCCGGCCTCGACGAGCCGTTCGGCGACCATCCGGCAGTGGAGCTCGGAGCCGCCCATGACTTCTTTCCCGTAGCGTTGGACGACGAAAGCGATTTTCATCTCAGCGGGACCTCAGCAGGGATTCGAACTCGCGGAAGAGAAAGGCCTCTTTCTGGCCCGCCTTGAAAGCCTCCAGGCGCCTACGCTGCCCGGCGATGACCGTCTTCCGGAGCTTGTCGTCGCGGGCGACGATGTCGATGAGCTCGGCCGTCCGGTCGATCCGCTTTTCATGGATCAGGACGCCGGCCCCGCCCAGGGTATAGGGGACGGCCGTCGAAGCGTAGGCGACGATGGGGAGGTCGAAGACCATGCTCTCGACGAGCGGCAGGCAGAATCCCTCGTGCTCGCTCAGGGACAGGAAGACGTGGGACGCCCGGTACAGGGCGTACATCTCCTCGTCGGGAACGTGGCCGGTGAATAGGATCTCCTCGGGCTTGAGGTAGAATTCGTCGGCCATTTGGACTAAAGCCCGGTAATAGACGGGGAGCGAAGTCGTCTTCCCGACGACGATGAGGCGGACGAGGGGCGAGATGTACTTCTTGAAGTAAAACACGACCTTGATCAGGTCGTCGATCCGCTTGTTGGGGACGATCCGGCCCACGAATAGAATATTGATCCGGCCGTCGCTGAACAAATCGCGGACGAACCGGCTCGGGGGCCGCTCGTACTTGGCGAAATCGATGAAGAGGGGAAACTCCCGGGTCGCCCGGCAGCCGAGGGCCTCGAGCTCGAGCCGGTTGTACTCGGAGTCGGCCAATCCGACCTCGATCGCGGGGGCCAGCCGGGCAAGTTCCTCCCGGCCGATCCGGCAGAGCCGGGCCATCTCGGCCTGGAAGGGCTCGAAAAACTCGGGCGGGGTGATGTTGTGGTAGATGATGAACTTCCGGCTGGGGAGCCGGAGGAGGCCGTCGGTCAGGGGGCTGGGAAGGGCGAAGTGAAGGATGGTGATGTCCGCGGCCGCCGGCCGCGGGAACTCAGAGAACGGCCGCGCTTCGCCGGCCCATTCCGGATCGCGGCTGAGACAGTAGATGTCCGAAACAAAGCCGCGGGCCCGGAGGGCGTTCCGGAGATGGAAGGCCGTATCGCCGATGGCATCGCCGCGGTGGAAGGCCGGGATGAGCTGGTCGATCCTCATGCCCGAGCCACCCCGTCGATGTGGCCGAAAAGGATGCGGCTGACGTTGGCCTGGCTGAATGCCTCGAGAGCCTTGAGTTGCCCGGCCACGATCCGCTGCCGGAGGGCCTGATCCTGGACGATCCGGTCGAGCAGGGCGGCCGTCCGCAGAAAATCCTTGCTCCGGAGAAGGACCCCGCCGCCGTTCATGGTTTCCTCGACGGCGCCGGCCGCGAAGGCGACGACCGGGATATTGAGGTGAAAGGCCTCGAGCAGGGGCACCCCGAAACCTTCGTGCTCGCTCATGCTCAGGTAGACGTCGGCCAGCCGGTAGTAAGCGACCAGATCCTCGAAATCGACGTGGCCGGTCAGGTGGACGTCGCCCAGGGCGAGCCGGTCGATGAGCTCGTGGAGGGCGGCCAGGTAGCGCTCCATGCCCCGGAAATCCCCGGCCAGGATGAGCCGGGCGTTCCGGTTGAATTCCTTCCTATAAAAATAGAACGTCTTGATGACGTCCTCGAATTTCTTGTTGGGGATGACCCGACCGACATAGAGGATCGTCGTCTTGGGCTCGGCGTAGATGGAGCGGACGACCGGATCGCCCGGGACGTCGAACTTGGCGAAATCGAGAAGGAGGGGGAGGACGCCGGTCCGGGGATAGCCGGCCTCGGCCAGCTCCCGGCGGTTGAAATCGGAATCGCCCAGGGCGAGGTCGACCTTGTCCTTGAACAGATCGAACTCGAGCCGGCCCTTGTAGCATTCCCGGGTCAGGATCCGGTGGCTGTCCAGGAAGTATTCATAGGGCGTGATGTTGTGGTAGATCATGATCCGCTTGTCCGGAATCCGGAAGAACATCTTGGAGACGGGCGAGCCGATCGAGAAATGGAAAATGACGACGTTTTGGGGCGCGCTGAAGCGGGGGTATTCCCGGTAGTCGTGGACGTAGCCGGCCATCCGCGGCTCGAAAAAGCGGACGAAGATCTCGGAGCGGAGCCCTCTCGCCCGGAGGGTCTTGCGGATCTCGAGGATCTCGTCGGAAATGGCGTCGCCGTAGGTCAAGGACGTCGAGAACTGGTGAACCTCCACTCAGGGCCTCCTTTCCAGCCCGGCGACGATGGCCAGGTACTTATTCTCGATCACGTCCCAGGCATAGTTGGCGCTGAAGTAGGCCCGGCCGTTGCGGCCCATGGCCGCCCGGAGGGCCGGGTCGGTCAGCAGGAGACGGAGGGCCTCCCGGAACTCCTCGTAATTCTCGTAGTAGAAACCCCCGTTGCTCCGGCGGCACTGCCCCTGGAGAACCTCGCAGGCGGCGTTGGCCAGGACGGGCTTCCCCATCGCCCAGGCCTCGAGGGTGACCATGGACAGGCTCTCGTAGAAAGAAGGCATCATCAGGACCTCGGCCCCGTCGATCCCGTCGAATTTATCCTGCTCGGACAGAAATCCCAGGTGGCGGACGTCGGCGTGATCGGGGATGGGAAGGATCGTGCTCCCGACCAGGACGAGCTGGGCGGGCGATCCGGTCTCGTTCTTGAAGCGGAGAAAATACTCGAACAGCTTGTGACAGCCCTTGTTCTCGTCGATCCGGCCGACGTAGATGACGTAAGGCCCGCCGATTCCGAACTTGGCCCGGAAGCGCGCTCCGTCGGAGGAGGCCGGGACCTCGGTCCCGACCCCGACCACGTCGCCGGGGACGGCTTCGTTCCGGGACAGCCCCTGGATCATGGCCCGCTCCTCGCAGGAGTTGTAGACGAAGGCCCGGGGCATCCGGAACAGGTCCTTGAAAATCCGGAAGTGGATGACGGGGTCGTGTTCGGCCGTCGGGACGAGGATGCTTTTCCCGGGAACGGCCCTGATCCCGTGGAAGGAATGGTAGTAGCGGTAGCTGAAGAAGATGAAATAGTCGAAGCGGCCTTGCTCGGCCTTGACGGCGTCGATCAGCGCGGGGCTCAGGGGGCCTTCCTCCTCGAGCCAGGCGAACTCGTCCTCCTCGCGGTGCTCGTTCTCAATGATATAGTCCTGGAGCCGGCCGAATACCTCGGGGTTACGGGGCCGGGTGACCGGGAAGCGCCGGACCGGAATCCCGTTGATGACCGTCTCGGTCTCCGGGTAGTGGTTCTTCCAGGTCACGTAGTCGTAGGCCTGGGTCGTCAGGACTTCGACCTCCCAATACTTGCTCATGTGCTCGGCGACCCAGCGGCAGTGGAGCTCGGCCCCGCCGTTGATCTCCAGGCCGTACCTCTGGACGACGAAACAGATTCTCATTTCAAGAATTCTTTCTCCAGGGCTTTCTCGCGGCGGCCCAGGAACTCGAAGTCCTTCTCCATGACCCGCGTCTTGAGCTTGAGGCCCTCCTCCTCGATCTTGAGCTTGCTGAGTTCGACGACGATGTTGTGGGACAGGTTATGGAGGAGCTTGACGAACTCCATCGCCCGCTGGATGTCGCCGTAGGCGCCGTCGACCCGCTCATTGGTCGTTCGGTGGACGAGATCGATCCGGTCGCTGATCGTCGCGTGGACATCGTCGATCCGCTCGTTGGCCGTCCGGTGGACCTCCTCGATCCGCTCGTTGGCCGCCCGCACCATGTCGTCGGCCCGGCGCTGCAGGGCGTCCGCGTGATCGCGGCCCGCGTCGATCCGGTCGTTGGCGATGTCGATCCGCTTCTCGGTCCGGAGAAGGTGTCTGTTGACCCGGTGGAACTCGCCGTCCATCACCGCCACGATCTTCTCGAGCTCGAGGTTCGTCTGGTGGAGCTTGCGGACCGTTTCCATGAGCTCCCGGTGGGTCGGCAAGGCCAGAAGCTTTTGGAATGGGGCGAACGGACGCATAACTTTGAAAAAGATCCCTTTGAGCTTTCCCTTGAGCCCGGCCGGCGGAAGCTCCGGGGCCGGCGGGGACGGGGGCGGAGGCGGCGCTCCTTCGCTGTCCGATGGGCCGGCGGTTTCGGCCGGGACGTCCGGGGAGGCGGGCGCCGCGGCCGGCTGATCGGCGATCTTCTTCTTGATCTGGGCCATGATATCGGCGATGTCGAGGCGGTCGTAATCGATGACGATTCCGGATTGATCCCGGCGCTCGGTTCCGGTTTGATCCATGGGGTTTCCCTCCTCTCGGGGGCGGCTCCTCATCCGTCCTTTCGATCGAAGAGCGTGCCGTCGTAATCGCTCTGGACGTCCAGGATGTCGGGCAGGGGGCGGAGCCGCATCTCCTCGATCTCCCGGACCTCCCGCTCGCTCAGCAGGCCGTCCTTGATCCGCCGGGCGATCCTGTCCTCGATCTCCGAGAGGAGCCGGCGGCGCTCCTCCCCGCTCAATCCCTTGATGTCTACGAAATCGGCCATGGTCGCACTCCCTGCCTATTTAATGTATTTCGGGCGGCCCCATTGTAATCATAAGCCCGCCCGACATCAACCCCTTCTATCTCGCGCCATAAGGCGGGGACTGTATAAGGGTAGTCCTGAGCCTTGCGAAGGGCAACCCCTTCTATCTCCCGCCATAAGGCGTGGACTGTATAAGGGTAGTCCTGAGCCTTGCGAAGGGCAACCCCTTCTATCTCGCGCCATAAGGCGGGGACTGTATAAGGGTAGTCCTGAGCCTTGCGAAGGGCAACCCCTCCGATTGAAATGGCCCGGTCCGTATGGTAAAAGGAAGCCATGGACGATCTGCGCGGCCGGCTCCGAGTCGGCGTCATCGGCGGAAGCCGCCCCGACCCGGCGGAGCTCGCGGCCGCCCGCGAGGTGGGCCGGCTAATCGCCGGACGGGGGGGCATCCTTGTCTGCGGCGGACTGGGCGGGGTCATGGAAGCCGCCAGCCGGGGAACCCGGGAGGCGAACGGCCTGGCCGTGGGGATCCTTCCCGGGACCGACCCGGCCGGGGCCAATAACTTCGTAGACCTTCCGATCGCGACCGGGCTCGGCACCACCAGGAACTCCCTGGTGGCTCTCAACGCGGACGTCCTCATCGCCATCGACGGCGAATACGGGACCTTGAGCGAGATCGCTTTCGGCCTCATCTACGGGAAAAAGGTCATCGGCTTGGGGACCTGGGACATCAAGGGCGTCGTCCCCGCCCGCACTCCGGAAGAGGCGGTCGAGCTTGCTTTCAGACGCTGATCCGTCTCAGCGCGGCCGGGGTCCCGCCGATAAGACCGCCTTAAAAAGAGGTATCTCTCCGAAAAACTACAAGCTGACGATCGCCTATGACGGTACGGGTTTCCACGGCTGGCAGAGGCAACCCGCCGGCCGGACGATCCAAGGCGAGCTGGAGAACGCCCTGGAGCGCTTGGCCGGAGGACGGATCGCCGCCCACGGAGCGGGCCGGACCGACGCCGGCGTCCACGCCCGGGCTCAAGTCGCGAGCTTTAGGGCCGCCCTGACCCTCGACGACGCGACCCTGCTCCGCGCCCTGAACGCTCTTCTCCCCGAAGCCATCCGCGTTTCGGCGGTCGAAAGGGCCGGCTCCCGGTTCCACGCCAGGAAAAGCGCCCGCTCCAAAATCTATCAATACCGGATCGTCCTGGGACGACAGGTCTCGCCCTTCGATTTCCGCTTCGTTCACCATCATCCCCGGCCCCTCAACGTGGCCCGAATGCGCCGGGCCGCCCGCCTCTTCGTCCGGAAGGCGGACTTCAGCGCCTTCTCCTCGAACCGCGAGCTGAACCCGGTCCGGCGGGTGACGAAGTCCGAATTCCGGAAAAAGGGCGACGAGCTCGTCTTCACGATCGAGGCCGAGGGCTTTCTGCGCTATATGGTCCGGACCATCGTCGGAACGCTGATCGAGGTCGGCCGGGGCCGGATCGCGGTCGAGGACGTCGAGCGGCTGTTCGGGGAGAAACAAAGAACCCTGGCCAGCCCGACCGCCCCGGCCAAGGGGCTGTGCCTCATCCGGATCGATTACGCCCCGAAGCTCCACGGATCTAGGTCCGTGGGACCTACCCTTTGCAGGCGTTGAAGTACTGCGAAACCGCACTCATGGAAGCCCTGAGTACTGCAAGGCTGCTGCCTGTCCCCGGAGCGGGGAATTTCTCCAAAGACTTACGTCCGTGGAATCCCGCGAAGGGGATTGAAGGACAGGACCAGGGCCAAGGCGTCCTCGTGGGGATTGGCATAGTAGTCCTTGCGCCGGCTCATGACCTCGAACCCGAGCGCATTGTAAACGCCGAGCGCTGCCAGGTTCGACTCCCGGACTTCGAGCGTCACGATCCGGATCCCGGACGCCCGCATCTCCTCGAGGACCATGGACAACATCCCCTTGCCGAATCCCCTGCCCCGGGAGTCGGGATGAATGGCGATGTTGTTGATCTGGGCTTCGTCCTTGATGATCCAGAAGACGACATAGCCGATGACCTTCTTGTCGGCGACAGGGATCGCGACCAAGGCATGGGAGATGGGACGGTTCTGGATCTCGCCCAGGAAGGTTTCGATGTGCCAGGGATTGGAGAAGGACAGCTTCTCGATGGCATGAACGGCGGCCAGGTCCTTCACCTCCATCCAGCGGAGTCGGAAGGCCGGCGGCTGCCGTTCGGTTTTGATTCTATTCCTCCGCTTGGGATTTCCTAAAATAGACGGGCCTCAGATCGGCGCCGGCGAGCCCTTTCCCCGCCTTGAGCGCCTCGAATCCGATCCGTCCGACCTCGAATCCGATATAGGGCGAGCGGGAAACGAAGACAGCCCTGTTTTTAAGCCCGGCCGTGATAGCCTCCTTGTAGAGGGCGGCGCCGTTGCCTATGAAATGGACGACGCGCCGGGCCGGCAGGCGGGCCGGGAACTCTTGGGGTTTGTAAGCTCCCTGGGGAATGGACTCGACAATCCGCCCGGCCTTCGATTCGAACAGAGCCGCGTAAACCTCTCCTTTCTTGGCATCGAGCATGGGGCAGAGGAACCGGCCGCCGCAAGGGACGAGCTTGAGGGCCAGCGCTTCGAGGGTCGATACGGCGACGCCGGGCTTCCCCGAAGCGAAACAGAAGGATTTGACCGTGCTGAGACCGATCCTGATCCCCGTGAACGAGCCGGGCCCGGCCGCCACGGCGAAGCCGTCGACCGCGGACAGGGCGATCTTTTGAGAAGCGAGAACGGCCTCGACCGAGGCCAGGAGCCGCTCGGAATGGGTCAGCCCCGACTCGGCGTTGAGCTCGGCTAAAAGCGCCCCATCCCTGAGAAGCGCCACGGACCCGGTCGGCATCGTGGTGTCGACGGCCAGGATGATCATTCCCGTTCGGTTCAGAGCTTGGCGGCGACGGCCTCTCCCATCTCGAGGGTCGTCGTCTTGCCGCCCATGTCGTAGGTTCGGGCTTTTCCGTCCTTGATGACTTCGGCGACGGCCCCTTCGAGGGCGGCCGCCTTGCCGGTCTCGCCCAGCCAGTCCAGCATGAGCTTGGCGGCCAGGAAGGTCGCGATCGGGTTGACCTTGTTCATGCCGGCATACTTGGGGGCCGAGCCGTGGGTCGGCTCGAAAACGGCGTACTTATCGCCGATATTGCCGGCCGAGGCGAAGCCCAGGCCGCCCACGAGCTGGGCGGCCAGGTCCGAGATGATGTCGCCGAACAGGTTCTCGGCGACCAGGACGTCGTAGTCGTAGGGGTTCTTGACCAACCACATACACATGGCGTCGATATTGGCCTCCTTGAACTGGATGTCGGGATAATCCTTGGCGACATCGCGGGAGACGGAGAGCATCAGGCCGCCCGTCTCGCGCAGGACGTTGGGCTTCTCGACGATCGTGACCGAGCGCCGCTTGTACTTGCGGGCGAACTCGAAGGCGGCCCGGACGATCCGCTCGCAGCCCTTGCGGGTCATGATCCGGGTCGAAAGGGCGATCTGGTCGAGCGGGACGTCCTTGAACGGCTTCATCTTGGGATGGATCGAGAGGGCGTCCTTGACGCCCTGGGGGAGTGGGAAGAACTCGACCCCGGCGTACATCCCCTCGGTGTTTTCCCGGAAAATGACCAGGTCGATCTTGTCCTTGTAGTTGAGGGGATTCCCCGGGTAGGCCTTGCAAGGGCGAAGGTTGGTATACAGGTCGAACTCCTGGCGGAGGCGGACGATCGGGCTGAAATAGGACAGGCCCTTGCCCTTGAAGGCCGGGTCGAGCTCGGCGGCCGCGTCTTCCTTGGGCTTGGAGGTGATGGCGCCGAACAGGCAGGCGTCCGTCTCTTTGAGGAGCTTGATGGTCCGGTCGGGAAGGGCGTTTCCCTCTTTGCACCAGAACTCCCAGCCGATATCGCCGTAGCTGTATTCAGCCTCGACTTTAAGCTTCTTGAGGACGATCATCGCCGCTTCGACGACGTCTTGACCCACCCCGTCGCCGGGCAGGATCGCGATCTTGTACTTGGCCATGGCCGACTCCTCTCTCCGGAATTAGTTTCAAAAGATTACCATAAAACATGGAAAAAATAAATTTCCCGCCGGCCCCGCTCGATCAGCGCCTGCGGAGAATCCCGGCGACGGCCAGGATGAGGCAGGCCAGGGCGGCCCACTGTACGGGATGGAGCCGTGCCCCAAAAACGAGGAGCGAGCCGAGGACCGGATAGACGATCGAGGCCGAGTACTGGACGGGCCCGACCCGCATCAGCCCCGCCCGCTTAAAGGCGAGCTGGAGGGCGAGAAAGGCCGCCACTGAGAACAGCAGATAAAGATAGAAATAGAGCGAGCCGGGATAGCGGACGATCTGGAAGCCGTGGAGGCGGACGAGGACCTTCATGGTCACGACGATCAACCCGGCCAAGGCGCCGGAGACAGCAGCGAACAAAAGCGCTTTGAGCCTGGGGCGGGCGGACTTCGTAAACGCGGGAAGGAGGGCGAGAAAAGGAAGGATAGCGACGGTTGCGAACGGGGCGGAGCGGGGGACGTTTCCCGCGTCGGCCCCCTCGTAGATATTAAGCAAGACGATGGCGGCGGCGATCAGGGCCGTGAAGGCAAGGTCGGAGGCGAAGAGCCGTTCTCCCAGGACCCAAGCGGCCAGGACGACCATGACCGCGACCCCCCAGCCCGCGAATGAGGCGACAACATGGGGGGACAGCGTCCCGAGCGCCGCCGCGGCCGGGACGACATAGAGGTTGCTAAGGAGGAAACCGGACAGCCAGACGGCCAGGCTTGTCCGGAAGCCGCGATCCTTGGGGCCTTTGTGCCCGATCCAGCCGACCCCCTTTTTCATCAGGACGAGGCCCAGGGCGAGCAGCGTGTAGGCCGAGGCCGCCGCGGCCAGGCTTAGAGTGACGGGCATAGAGGTATTATATCCGCTTTCCCATTCCGGGGGGACGGTGATAGAATGGGACGAGGAAAAAGGAGGCCGCGCCATGACACAGCCAAGGTTCGCGCTCAACGATCGAAAAGGTCCCGGTCTCTGGAAGCTCGGTCTCGCCGTTCTGGCGGTGACGAGCGCTATGCTGATCCAGCCCGGCTGCCGTCCGCAGCGCCCGGCCGAGATTGTCCCGCTCCCGGACCGGCCGCTCGTCTTCGGGCTCCATGTCCTGATCGAGTCCAAGAAGGCCGCCGAGGAGCTCATCAAGGAGATGCCCGCCCTGGCCGGCGCCGGGATCAACCTTCTCATCGTCGAGTCCGACTACAACTATGAATACGAGTCCCATCCGGAGCTCCGCGGCGCGGACCCGATCTCCAAGGAAACCGTCAAGAAGATCGTCGCCCTCGGCCGCCAATACAAAATCCGGCTCATCCCCGAATTCCAGGCGCTGGGACACCAATCCTGGGAGGAGAAGACCTTTCCGCTCCTGGCCCGCTATCCCGAATTCGACGAGACGCCGGGAAAGTTCGCGGGTAACAAGGACATCTACTGCCGGAGCTGGTGCCCTCTTCATCCCGGCGTCAACCCGATCATCTTCGACCTCCTCGACGAGCTGATCGACGTCTACGAGGCCGACGGCCTTCACGTCGGCATGGACGAGGTCTTCCTGATCGCGAGCGACTATTGCCCCCGCTGCAAGGGCAAGGACCCGGCCGATCTGTTCGCCAAGTCCGTCAACGACCTCTACGGCCACATCGTCAAGACGCGCGGCAAGGAAATGTATCTCTGGGGGGATCGGCTTATAGAAGGCCCGGCCATGAGCTACGGGGTCTGGGAATCCTCCTACAACGGGACCTGGCGGGCCCTGGACATGATCCCCAAGGACATCATCATCTGCGACTGGCACTACGAGCCCATGAGGGCATATCCGTCCATCAAGGTTTTTCTGGAGAAGGGATTCCGGGTCCTGCCGACGAGCTTCAGGGACGTCCGGGGTGCCGAGGCTCTCTTCAATTATTCCCTGAAATTCGACACCGACCGGATGCTGGGCCACCTATGCACGATCTGGCGGGGGCCGACGGCCGGCGAAACGTCGAAACTCCCGGCCCTGGAGGCGATATCCAAGCGGCTGTTGAAAAAGCCCATCTGATTCGTCAGCCTTTTGCGGATCCGGGCGTCTTCCCCAGAACCCGCGTCCGCGTGTAGACGATCAGCCCGCCGGCGTCGATGATGGCCTGGCGGGCCTTGGGGAGCGGCTCGACCGGGAAGCTCTTCCCCGTCGTCAGGTTGATGACCTTGTCCGGCGTTATGTCGAGATCCTGCCCTTCCTCGGCCTCGATCCCGGGACAGACGATTGTCCGGAGCCCAAGGTTGATCGAGTTCTGGAAGAAGATCCGGGCGAAATTCCTGGCCACGACCGCGAGCTCGTGGCCCTTGAGGGTCGAGGCCGCCTGTTCGCGCGAGGAGCCGCAGCCGAAATTCTTGCCCGCGACGACGACACTCCCGGCCGGGATCTCCTTCCTCTTGAGGCGGCCGTTGAACTCGGCGTTGTCGGCAAAGGCGTACTGCGGCGTTTCGCTCGGAAGGACCGTCGCCATGTAGCGCCCCGGGTAGATGATGTCGGTCGAGATATCGTCGCCCAGTTTAAGAACTACCTTGGCCATCAGCGTCCTCCTTTTCTCGGGTCGGTGATCGCGCCCTTGATCGCGCTCGCAGCGGCCACGGCCGGCGAGGAGAGATAGACCTCGGCGTTGGGATTCCCCATCCGTCCCTTGAAATTCCGGTTGGTGGTCGCCAGGGCGACCTCGCCGTCCCCGAGCGCTCCCTGATGGACGCCCAGGCAGGGGCCGCAGCCGGGATTCATGACCACGGCGCCGGCCTTGATGAAGTCCGCGATGTAGCCGAGCTTGAGGGCCTGGCCGTAAATCCGGTAGGAGGCCGGAAACACCAGCATCCGCGTCCCCTTTGCGACCGACTTGCCCTTGAGGATACGGGCGGCCGCGGCCAGGTCGTCGAGTCGGCCGTTCGTGCAGGACCCGATGACGACCTGCTGGACCTTGACGCCCCGGACCGCGCCGACCGGCTTGACGTTGTCGACGGTGTGGGGACAGGCGACCATGGGTTCGAGCTTCGCGACATCGACCTCGAGGACCCGGTCGTATTCGGCGTCGGGGTCGGGGCCGAAGAGGTCGAGCTTGCCCTTAACCTTGGCCTCGGAGCGGAGATAGCGGACGGTCTCGGCGTCGGGCGGGACGATTCCCGAGGTCGCGCCGGCCTCGACCGACATGTTGCAGAGGACGAGCCGGCCCGAAGTCGACATGGTTTTTATGGCCGGGCCGTGGAACTCGATGACCTTGAAATTCGCGCCCTCGGCCGTCAATTGCCCTATCAGATAGAGGATGAGGTCCTTGGGGAGGACGTGTCGCGGGAAACGTCCCTTAACGACGACCTTTATCGTCTTGGGGACCTCGACGTTGAGGACAGTACCCAGGGCCCAGACCGAGGCCATCTCGGTCGCGCCGATCCCGAAGGCGAAGGCCCCCAGGGCGCCGTGGCTGGTCGTGTGGCTGTCGGTCCCGACAACGACCCTCCCGGGCAGGACGTAGCCGTTCTCGGGGAGGATCTGGTGGCAGATCCCGCCCTGGTCGCCCCGGATATCGTGGAACTTCTTGATTCCCTGTTGGGCGACAAAGGCCCGAATCTTCTTCTGATTGGTCGCCGTCTTGGAGCCCTCGGCCGGGACCCGGTGGTCGAAGATGATCGCGATCTTGGAGGGATCCCAGACCTTGGGTTCGAGACCGGTGTCCTTATAGATTTCGAGGAACTGGTTGATGACCAGGGCCGCGTTCTCGTGGGACATAGCCATGCCCACGGCGGGCTCGACCACCTCCCCGGCCCTGACGGCGGGCCGGCGGACGGCCTTGGCCAGGATTTTCTCGACTATCGTGAGTCCCATCGTTCACCTCCTGCGGTCAGATCCGGCGGAATTAAGGGGACCGACCAGAGTCAGTCCCCAGAATTATTATTCCTCCGTCCAGTCCAGAATAGCGGCTCCCGGACCTTTCGGACGACAGCCCTTCGCATTGAAAGACCCGGCTATTTTATCAATTCGGGGCGCTAAAAAAAAGGGGACCGGACTGGCCTTCCTTTTCTTGAGGGACGGGCCAGTCCAGCCCCGGATGCAAATATTCGCGCCGCGCGGCCTACTCGAGCCAGACCTTGACGGTCTCGTCGTCCTCGAAGATCTCGATCAGGGCCATCGGGCCGATTTTCTTGAGCTCGACCAGGAGCGCCTCGAAGTCGATGTCGCAATCCCCGTCGTTGATCTTGAAGTGCTTGTTGTCGGCGCACTTGACGAAGGCCTCGACCAGGACGAGGGGCAGGGTGATCTTGACCTTGTCCTTGTTGGTCTTGGTGTCCGTGACCAGGACCTTGAACCATTTGACGTCCTTGCCCGGCTCGTAGTTGGGGTTGTCCTTGACGGCCTTCTTGATGGCCTGGAAATCCACGCGGTCGTCGGCAACCGCGAAGGTTCCCAGAATGAGAGCCAGTCCGAAGACGGCCGTCATGAGAAACGCTGTCTTTTTCATGATGTCCTCCTTGATGGATTATTCGATCCAAATCTTGATGACGCTTTTATCCTCATCCACGACCTCGAATATGGTTCCCTTATCCTTGCTCAAGTCGCGGATGATCCTGTCGATGTTGTAGCCTTTTTTCCTAAGCTTGGCCCGATCCTCCTCGGGGATTGAGCTCAGGGCCAGGTCGGCCAGGGCCCAGGGAATATTGAGGGACAAGCTCGGCTCGCTCCGGCCTTTCTCGTAGATCCTGATCTTGAGGACCCGAGGTCCCTTGACGGACGGCTCATCCGCGACGCCCTTGAAGGCCTCGGGCGAGACGCGGAGAAGAGCGATCTTGGCCCAGTCCTTGAGCTCCGGATCCCGCTCGTATTCGACGATCTTTTTGAGCACGGAAACGCTCTTGGAGGCGGCGGCCTTGTCCGGGACGTAGCTCAGTTTGAGAGCCGCATAGTACTGGATGGATTTGTTGGTGTGGCCGAGCCGATCCTCGACCTCCTTGAGGAAAGCCTTCTCCCCCCGGCCGTAGAGATCGAAGGCGATGTCGATGATCGACTTCTCCGATTCCTCGGTCAGGCTGTCGTTTCGCTCCTTGAGCCCGAGATAGTCTTTGTAGGCGGCCAGGGCTTCTTTCTCCCTTCCCTTCCGTTCGTTGAGACACTTGGCCTTGTAGAACATGGCCTGGCCGCGGAGGGAGCTGGCCGGATAGCTTCCGATGAGCTCTTCGAGCTTGGACTGGGCATCCGCCCACTGCTTATCGAAAAGGAGAAGCTTGGCGTCCTGGAAGAGCCGCTCGTCCGGGCGGTCTTGGGCGAGGGCGCCGCCGATCGAGGCGGCCGCGAGCCATAGGCCGAGGGCTAAAGCGGTTTTTTTCATATCAGACCTCGCTTCGTTCCAGCTCTTTCTTGACGAGCCGGATCTTCATCAAGAGCTGCCTGTCCAGGACCATCCCTTGGATCCGTTCGATCTCGGCCGCGCTGACCTCGGGCGAGATCTGGGAGAGCTCGAAAACGAGAAGTTCGATCTGGTCGCAGAGGTCCTTGGCCTTGGCCATTCGGAATTTATCGAGCTGGGGGTTGAGGTATTTCTTGCGGGCGATCAGGTCCTGGGCCTCGCGGGAGGTCAGGGCGCCCTGGGCGGCGGATTCGCTCCCGGCCGTCCTGTCAAGGACGTCGAGGAACAGGTACTGACTCTTATCCAGATAACTCAGGGTCTGGCGGCGGGCGAGCTCGATCTCGACCCGGTCCAGGAATTCGCCCGAGGCGAAGAACTCCGCGGCCGGCTTCGGGGCGGAAGGCTTTCGCAACGCGAAGAACATGGCCGTGCCGCCCAGGAGGAGCCCGACCAGGAGTCCGGCCAGGGCGGGACGGAGCCGGGGACTCCAGAGGCCCGGCCGATATCGCTCCCGGAATCGGGATTCCGGAGCGGACCGTTCGGGAAGACGCGCCGCGATCCGGGACGGGAGCGTCTCCCAATCCACGGAGGCCAGGGCGGCCCGGGTTTCCTCCCGGACCGAGTCCGCCTCGTCGAACAGGGCCCGAAGGGCTTCGACCTCCTTCCGGCACCGGGGGCAGGCGCCGAGAGGGGCGGTCATCGTCCGCTCCTCCTCGGGGCCGAGCTCCCGGCTCAGGAAAGCGACCCACTGATCCCGGTAGGTCCTGCAGTCGTTCATGATGTCATCCCCATATGCGGACCGAGGTGTTTCCGGAGGTTCCGGACAGCCTTGAAATGGAGCGACTTGACCGTCCCGAGCGCGATCTCGAGCGTTCGGGCGATCTCCAGGTATGGCATGTCATTATAGTGTTTCATGACAAAGACCGCCCTCTGTTTCTCGGCCAGCTTATCCAGGACGGACCGGAACAGGGCCCGGAGGTCGGCCCGGCGCTCGCTGTCGGCGGGATCGCCGGCTTCGGAAGGAAGGTCCTCGAGCCTAAGGTCCGCCGCCCGGTCGTTGCGACGGTTCCTGTTGCGCCGGTAGCTGTCGATGCACAGGTTTCGGGCGATCTGGAACAGCCAGGCTTTAAAGTCCTCGCCCTCGCGGAAAAGGCCGGCTTTTTCATATAAACGGAGGAAGGTCTCCTGCACGATGTCCAGGGCGTCCTCCCGGTTCCGGAAGAAGGAATAGGCCAGGACGAAGATCTTCTGCTGATACCGTCGGGTGATGTCCTGGAACGCATTCTTGTTTCCTTCCTTGACGCGGGCCATCAGGACGGAGATGTCCGGCGCGATTCCGGCCGTTTTATCGTCCATTCGCTCCACGTCGATATCCGAGGGACGACGATCCCTATCGATCTACTGAAGCCAGATTAAAATCCGGGACCTCTCGTCAACGATCGAGGCCAGGAGGATCGGGCTTGCGATCCTTAGCGCCGAGCGATTCGTTCTCATCTTCGACCTCGTTTTGGGCTTTCACAAGTCCCTACGAACCGGCCCGGAAAAAGGTTCACCCCCGGTCGGAAACCCCGGATTCAGGCGGTCGGCGGGCTCGCTCCCCCCCGAGA
>JALHUR010000417.1 GCA_022867325.1 Candidatus Aminicenantota bacterium
GCGCGGTCGAAACGGACCCGGCCCTTGGCGTTGATGAGGCTGTTCGGGTTGTCATAGAGCGATCCCGGAATTCCGTCGTCATTCTCCCACTCGCCGTTGCCCGGGCTTGTTAAGCCGACGGCCTCGGTGGCCGTGGCCGCGATGAAGAAACCGCCCTTGTCGCCGAAGGGCTTGACGATGGTCAAGTCGAGACCCCTGTAGCGAGTGACGGGATTAAGGGGAGAGGACGGGTTCGTCAGCAGAAAAAAATCCCGGCCGAGCGTATCGGACCGCTGGTTGTAGACGGTGAACGTCAAGTCGTCATACGTCCCGGGAAGAAGGTCGTCTCCGGAATCGTAGAGTTGAACCGGGTCATAGGAGGAGAAGGGGACGCCGCTGTTGACCGACTCGACGGTATTGTGCGTTTCGCGGTAGAAGCCGGCCAGCCCCAGCTGCCAGCCTCGTCCCAAGCCTTGATGGAAGGAAACCGAATAGGCATCCGTGAAAGGCCGCTTAAGGTCGGGGTCGATCTTGCCGTAGGCGGGCCCTTCTCGTCGGAGAAGGCGTCCCTTCTCGCCGTCTTGAAAGCCGCCGTCGCCGTTCGCGTCGTCCCAGGCGTAAGCCAGGGCGCCCGGAGCGCCCGGATGGCCGTAGGTTAGGAATTGAAGCGGCATTCCGTAGAAATAGCGGCCCGCCGTAATTTGCAGGGCCGCCGTACGCGCCCCCCAGAGGGGGATGGTGAGGCTCAGCCGGGGAGAGAGATTCGTCCAGCGAATTCGGTTTTCCGCTGCCGGCGTAAACGATCCGGCTTGTCCCGAGGATCGTGGTTGACCGAAGCACGACGATAAGTTCAGCTCCGCCGACAGCGAGAGGAAATGGACGAAGGTCAGACGCTCTTGAACGGCGGCGGTCAGGACAAGCCCTTTTTCCCGGTGTGAAAACGAGGGGCGGTCGAATTCGACCAGCTCGAGGGCTTTTCCCCGGTAAAAACGGAGGTGCCGTCCTCCCATCACTCTCTCGGTTGTGTCGGCCTCGGTCGAGCGGAGTTCGAGGCCGTAATCGAGGCGGTGATAATTCGAGGCCCGGCCCGAGAAAAGGGACGTTCCGCGCGCGAACAGGGTGAGCGAGCTTCGGACGGACTCGGAGGCGGCTTCGGCCGGGCCGGCCGGACTATTTTTGAGATTTTCGACCTCGTGGTATCCCGAGGCACCTTCCTGAAAGCCCGAAACGAGTCGGCCTCGGTTATAGGAAGCCCCGGCGCTCAAGAAATGCCGGTCGGCCAGTCGGCCCTCCCAGACGGCCTGGACGGCGTCATAGGCCGTGTCCCGGTCCGAAGTCGCCGTGAATGGGACGCCCCGCCCCGCGCCGAAGGAAGGCTCTTGGATGCGCTGTCCGGCCCAAAGAAACTTCAACCGGCCTCGGGGCATGAGATAGCTGAGATGGACGAGTCCGGAGGCCAGATAGGACCGGTCGGCTTTTTCGTAGTCCGCCGGGTTTCGGACGAGGTTGAACGAGGTCCAGGATGTGAATAGATACAGCTTGTCCTTGAGGACCGGTCCCGAAAGCCGGAAGTTTCCCTCGAGGCCGAAATCGAGGCTGTGGCTCTCCCGAATCCCTTCTTCGCGAAGAGCGGGCGTGATGTTGTCGGAATGGAACGGCTTGCCGGTTCCGAAGACCGACATGCTCCCCTGGAGTTCGCGCCCGCCTTCCTCGGTCTTGAGGTCCAGGACGCCACCCGGCGAGGAGATCCAGAGAGGGGGCGCGGAGTTGACGAGTCTCATGTAGTCCAGTGTGAACGGATCGGGCCAGAGAAGCGGCATCCCAGGCTGGTAGGGATCGGTCACATCGACGCCGTTGAGCCTGTAGGCCGTCTGCGTCCAGGAACCTCCCCCCCGCGCGCTGAACAGCCCGGGCCGGGCGGCCCACATTCCGCCGACGTCGATCCGGTTCATCGTCGCCGAGAAGTCCTGATTCTCGATGACCGTCCAAACGTCGTTGCCGGAGGGAAGCCGGTCGAGCTGCTCGCGGCCGATAAAGGTTTGATGGGGCGACAATGGAAAATCGGGAGACGACGATCTCACCGTCATCCCCCCGTCCCCGGCTTTTCCCGGAACCGCTATCTCCAGGAAGTAGGTCTGGGGCATCGGGAGGACGATCTCTTTTTCGGCCGGAAGGCCCGGAAACGTCTTGCCTTCGATACGCAGACCGTAACGCCCGATGGGGAGCCCGGCGGAGCTGAAGAACCCCACATCATCCGTCTCGATCGCTCGAGAGAAGTTGCGCTCTTTGGCGGTCAATACAACTTGGAGGTTTCGTCCAGGGGCGCCGTCAACGTTCTTGAGGCGGCCCCAGATCGAGGCCGCGTCGTCCGCGGCGGCGGAAGCGTAAAGCCATAATAAAACAATGACGGCCGCCCTGATTCTGAATCGACCGCGAAAACCAAGCTTGTCCTGATCCATGTGCCGTATATTCTTTATCGTTTTCTCCGGCACTGTCAAGATGTTATAATCTGGGCCTCCCAAGGAGACCGACATGGCGGATCGATACGAAGTCATTATCATCGGCGCGGGGCCGGGGGGCTATGTCGCCGCCCTCCGGGCTTCCCAGCTCAAAAAGAAAACCCTTCTCATCGAGGAGGACAAGGTCGGAGGCACCTGCATGAATTGGGGATGCATCCCGACCAAGCACCTGCTCCACCTGACCAAAGTCTTCGCGGAGGTCGGGAACGCCCGCCATCTCGAGGGCCCGCGCGACCGGATCCTGTGCGACTGGGCCAAGGTCCAGGAGGAGAGGGCCAAGGTCGTCGACAAGCTCGTCAAAGGCACCGAGTTCCTGCTCCAGAAGAACGGCGTCGTCCTAATCAAAGGCCGGGCCGAGTTCACCGGGCCGGACAAGGTCTCCGTCGCCTCCCAAGGCGTTCGGGAATTCGAGTCTCCCAGGATCGTCCTGGCGACCGGGAGCCGCGCGGCCGACCTCCCGTTTCTCAAACCGGACGGCGTTCGGATCATCGCCAGCCGCGAAGCCCTCGAACTGCCCTCCGTCCCCAAGAGCTTGATCGTCATCGGCGCCGGCGCCATCGGCCTCGAGCTGGCCACGATCTATCGCCGGATGGGAACGGACGTCCTCGTCCTCGAAATCCTGCCCGCCATCCTGCCCGGCTCGGATCGGGAGATCGCCCAGCGGCTGGAGCGGATTCTCATCAAGCAGGGGGTCAAGATCCTGACCCGGATGAGAATCGAGGAGAGCCGTGTCGAAGAGGCTGGGGTCGTCCTCAAGGGGATATGTCTTAAAGAAGGGACGCCCTTCGAATACCGGGCCGAGAAGGTTCTCGCGGCGGCCGGCCGGAAACCCAACTCCGAAGGCCTGTGCCGAGGCCTGCCCGGGCTCGCGGTCAGCCGGCAGGGATTCGTCGAAGTCAACTCGAAACTCGAGACGAACGTCCCCGGCGTCTACGCCGTCGGCGACCTCATCGGCGGGAAACTCCTGGCCCATAAAGCCTCCCACGAAGGAATCCTGGCCGTCGAGAATGCCTTCGGCGCCGCCCGGGATATGCATTACAACGCCCTGCCCATGGCCGTCTTCACGGATCCCGAGTTCGCCTCGGTCGGGCTGACCGAAGAAGAGGCCAAAGAAAGCGGCCTGGAAGTCCAAGTCGGTAAATTCCCGTTCCATGCCAGCGGCCGAGCCCTGACGCTTGAAAGTACGGAAGGATTAGTGAAAATCTTGGCCGGGAAGGACGACCGCATTATCGGCGCCCATATCCTCTCGCCGTACGCCAGCGAGATTATCCCGGAGCTGATCCTGGCCGTTCATCGGGGTTTGACCCTTCAAGACGTTTCGTCGGCTATCCACATCCATCCCACCCTGTCCGAAGGTGTCATGGAAGCCGCCCTCAAGGCCAAGAATTCCGCCTTCCACATCCTGAATATCTGAAGCTCCACGGACTTATGTCCGTGGGATCGCGCGAGGGGATTAGCGGATATAGCCCAGGGACCGGAGCATGTTCTCGGTCTCGCTGTCGAAATTGATATTCCCCTTGGACTTGAGGATATTCCGGGCGAACTCGTCGATCGTCTGCTTGAGGCCGGCGATCTCCCTGCTTTCTTTATTGTCTTCGAAGACGTTCGCCTGCTCGGCGAAATCCCTGGAAAGATCGAACAATTCGTATCGTCGGCCTTCGGGAGACAAGATAAGGTGCCAGGAGCCCCGCCGGATCCCGAACAGGTCCTTGAAGGCCTCGGGCCGGTAGGTCTCTTCAAAAACCGTGAAATCCTTTTCCTCCTCGAGGCGGAGCAGGTTGCGGCCCTGATAGGCGGGCAGATTCTTGAACCGCATGAGATGGGCGATGGTCGGAGCCACGTCGAGGAGAGTCGCCGTCGGGCTTCGGCGGATGCCCCGCTCGGAGAGCGACGGGAGGTAGAGGATGAGGGGGACCTTGAGATAACCGTTGTAGAGATAGTGGATGTGGCCGAAATGGGGCAGTCCCGCGCTCGTCGTGCGCTCGCCCATGCCTTCGCCGTGATCGCCGACGGCCAGGATCCCCGTTTTATCGAAGAGCCGCAGGGCCTTGAGCGTGTCGATGAGCCTCCCGATCTCGCCGTCCATGTACTCGACCTCGGCGCCGTAGCGGATCCGGCCCCCGGCTGTTTTCAGGTTGAGGCGACCACGGAAGGCGAGTTCGCCCGACGTCGGTCGGCCGCGGTTGACGATGTCGATGGTGGCTCCGTTCTTATAAAAAAAGTTATTGTCGTCGTAGCGCAGATACCAATCCGAGGAAAATTCCGTCGTGATCGTTTTCCCGCCGGGTAGGGGCTTAAAATGATACTCAGTCAGCCGGCCCGGATAGGGATACTGGCTCTCGGTTTCAGTATTGTAGACATCAAAGCGGATCCGGCTCTTCCCCGAGGGGATCTGGATCGGAACCGTATTAAGGGAGTACTTGTTCAGGCAGTAAGCGCCCAGGAGCCGGTCGTCCTGATAAATCTTCAGGTCGGGGGGCGAGTTGGGCGGAGCGTAAGGATCATGGGGGTCGGAGTAATGGATCCAGAGGAAGAACTTCTCCCCTTTGTGGGCCTCGAGCCATGGGAAAACGCGGGCGTTGATTTCCTCGGCCGTCAAGTACCAACGATCGGCGGGGAATTCATCGCTGTAAACATCGAATCCGCCGTTTAGGGCGAACTTGGAGTGGAGAACCCCCAGGGAGATAAAGGCCGCGGTCGCATAGCCCCGCTTTTTGAACAGACTGGCCAGGGGAAGCTTATCCTGCCTAAGGCGGCTTTTCCGAAACTCCTGGCCGTTGTTGTAGAGATTGAGGGCGTGGGGCGGCTGGGAATAGAAGATGGCCGCGTGGGCGGGCGCCGTGATCGGAATCAAGCTGAAGCAGTTTTCGAACAAGATGCCCTGACGGGCAAGGCCGTCGAGGTTGGGGGTCTTGACATTAGCCGCGCCATAGGAGCTGAGGTAGTCGGCCCGCTGGGCATCGAGCGTGATCAGGATGAAATTTTCGGGGGGGTGAGCCTGCTTGCAGCCGGCCGTGATCAGGACGCCGGATAGAACGATACAGACCGCGGCCGGGACGACGGACATTCGTCTCGACACAGAGCGTTCCTTGGCCTTTTCCGACATCCGCCTGATCTTTGCAATACTCCTGAAGAGCAATCGAACTCTCTGCCTCCAGCCGAAAAGGATTTCTATTATCATGAAAAAACCCGCCAATGTCAAAAAGTTGAAACGCTCCGTTCAATCGAATACAATCGGGAACATGGAGAAAGCCGCCCTATCATGATCGAGATCCTGCTTGTCTTCGCGATGTTCGGAGTCTTGGGCGCCGTGATGCTTTCCCTCAACCGTCTCCTCGGCCCACATCGGCCCGACCCACTCGGGAATCGCGAGCCCTTCGAGTGCGGCAGCCTGCCCCTCCAAGAGGGGATCCCTCCTTTCCATATCTCGTACTACGGCACGGCACGGCCCTGCTCTTCCTCCTTTTCGACATCGAGATCGTCTTCTTCTTTCCCTGGGCCCTGATCGTCCGTTCCATGACCGGGATCGCGCTCATGGCCATGGCCGCTTTTCTTCTGCCGCTCGGCGACGGCTTCGCCTTTGCCTGGAAAAAGGGCGGCCTGGACTGGAGCGAACGCTGACGCCATGAGCAGGAACGCC
>JALHUR010000418.1 GCA_022867325.1 Candidatus Aminicenantota bacterium
CAGGAACCCGTCTTTCTGGGAGCCGTCGGCGAACTGCCCGCCCTTGATTCCGATCGAGATGAGCCGGTCGAGCAGAGGGCTGTGCAGGCCCTTCCCCGGCAGGCGCTCGTTCATTACGCTCAGGATGCATTGGCAGACGTCGAGGCCGACGTAGTCGACGAGCTGGAAGATGCCCATGGGCCGGATCAGGAAATCCTGGCTGACCTTGTTGACCATGTAGACGGCGTCGACGAAGCCGTCCTTCGGGGCGAGCCGCTCGACCTCGGCGATCCCGTGAAGGGCGTCCCGCATGAAATGCCCGTTGCCGATGAAGCCGGCGACATCGCGCGAGTGGACGACCGTCTTTCGGAGTTTCTTGGCGAATTCGGCGGCGAACTCGGCCAACTCGGGGAGCGTCGCCTCGGCCCGGATGACCTCGACCAGCCTTTGGACGGCCGGCGGATTATAGAAGTGGAACCCGATGATCCGGCCGCCCAGGTTCGCCTTCCGGTTCAACTCGGAGATGGGGACGGACGACGTGTTCGTCAGGAACCAAGCGTCCCGGCCGCCCCGGGAGACGATCTCCGAGTAGAGCTTGACCTTGAGCTCCGGGTTTTCATTGACGGCCTCGAAGACGAGGGTGGAATCGCCGGCGCTTTCAACCCGGGTCGTAGGCCGGACGACCGACAGCACGTCCTCGACGTACTGCCGGATGATCTCCTCGTTCTCGACGAGGTCCTCGCGTTTCTGGTAGGCCTTGCGGAGCCAGCCCGCCTTCTTCTCGGCCGCCCGCAGGACCTGGGACCGGAGGTACTTGAGGAGCCCGGCCAGGGCTTCGTCGGAAACGTCGACGGCCCTGAGCGCGAACGAGCGCGACTCGTTCCCGGGCTCCAGGCTCAGGTCCGCCATCTCCATGGCCGTGAGCAGGACGATCCCGCTTCCCATCTTCCCGGCGGCGCCCAGAACCGCCACTTTCTCGAGCCGATCGGCGTAAGACATGGATCCCGCCTCCTTCCGGCCCGCTCAGCCGCCCCACTTGGGGGGACGCTTTTCGAGGAAGGCCCGCATCCCTTCGGCGGCCTCTCCTTCGAACAGGGACCCGAACGCCTCCGATTCCAGGGCGCAGCCCGCTGCGAAATCCGTCAGGATTCCCTGGCGCGCGACCCGCTTGACGTTCTGGACGGCCTGAGGACCCTTGGAGGCGATCGTCTTGGCGATCTCGGAGGCGGCGGGGAGAAGCGCGTCGGGCTCGACGACTTTCTGGACGAGGCCCATCCGCAGCGCCTCCTCGGCGCCGATGAGCTCCGCCGTCAGGAGCAGGTAGAGGGCGTTCCCCAGCCCGATCAGCCGGGGCAGCCGCTGGGTCGCGGCGTATCCCGGGATGACGCCCAGGTTGACCTCGGGCTGGCCGAACTTGGCCTTGGAACTCGCGATCCGGAAATCGCAGGCCAGGGCCAGCTCGCAACCGCCGCCCAGGGCGAACCCGTTGACGGCGGCGATGACGGGCTTGGGGAGAAGCTCCAGGCTGCGGAAGGTCTGCTGTCCCCAGCGGGAAAACTCCTGGCCCTGGGCTCGTGTCATCCGGACCATCTCGGCGATATCGGCGCCCGCCACGAAGGCCTTCCCTTCCCCGGTGATGATCAGGACCTTGACGTCGTCCCGGCCGCCCAGTTCGGGGATGAGGGCGTCCATCTCCCGGAAAAAGTCGGAATTGAGGGCGTTGAGCGCCTGGGGCCGGGAAACGGTGACGGTCGCGATCCCATCGGCCACGGAGGTTTTGAGGATCTGATAGTCCATCGTTTCTCTCCTTTTCATTCCGCGAACAGCGACCGGGCGATAACGACGCGCTGGATCTCGGATGTCCCTTCGTATATCTCCGTGATCCGCTGGTCCCGGTAGAGACGCTCGACCCGGTAGTCCTTCATGAATCCGTAGCCGCCGTGGATCTGGAGGGCCTTGTGGCAGACCCGGTGGGCCATCTCGGACGCGAACAGCTTGACCATCGCGGACTCGGTCGTGAAGCGCCTCTTGCCGGCGTCCTTGATCGAAGCGACGCGGTAGAGCATGGTCTTGGCCACTTCGACGTCGACGGCCATGTCGGCCAGCATGAACTGGAGGCCCTGGAATTCAGCCAGGGGCTTGCCGAATTGGACCCGTTGCTTGGCGTAGCGGACGGCCTCCTCCAGGGCGCCCTGGGCGATGCCCACGGCCTGGGCCGCGATCCCGATCCGGCCGCAGTCCAGGGTCGCCAGGGCGACATTCAGCCCCTTGTTTTCCTGGCCCAGCAGGGCCGTCGCCGGGACCCGGCAGTCGGTGAAGACGAGCTCGGTCGTCGAGGAGGTCCGGATCCCGAGCTTGTCCTCATGCTTGCCCACGGCATAGCCGGGCGTGTTCTTGTCGATGAGGAAGGCCGAGATGCCCTTGGCGCCCTTTTCGCGGTCCGTCTGTAAGAAAGCGATGATGACGTCGGCGAAGGAGCCGTTCGTCGTGAAGTTCTTCGTTCCGTTGAGGACGAACCGGTCGCCGTCGCGGACGGCCGAGGCCCGGAGCGAGCCCGGATCGCTGCCGGCGCCCGCTTCGGTCAGGGAGAAGCATCCGAACAGCTCTCCCGAGCAGAGCTTGGGAAGGAAAGTCTTTTTCTGCTCATCGGTCCCGAACATAACGATGGCGTCATTGACCAGGGAGTTCTGGACCGAGACGCCGACCGCCGTTCCGGCGTCGACCTTGCTGAACTCGATAATGGCGCCCGCGTAAGCGACCGCGCCCAAGCCCGTACCCCCGTATTGCTCGGGGACAGTCATGCCCAGATAGCCCAGCTCCCCGAGCTTCTTGAGCGCGGCCAGGTTGACTTCCTGCCGGGCGTCGAGTTTCTCGACGGCGGGCGCCAGTTCCTTCTCGGCGAACTTCTTGGCCCCGTCGATGACCATCTTCTGTTCTTCGCTGAATTCGAAATCCATGATGATGCCTCCTTTGATTCCGGATCACCGGGCCTGCGCGGCGCGCCAGTGCCGGATATAATCGATGATCTCCTGAAGATCGTCGCCGGGGCCGAAGACCTTTTCGACCCCGATCTCCTTCAGTTTGGCTTGGTCCTTGGTCGGGATGATCCCGCCTCCCGTGAGCAGGCGGTCGCCGAGGCCCTGGCCGTCCATGAGCTCCTTGATCCGCCGGAAATGGGTCATGTGGGCCCCCGAAAGGATCGAGATCCCGACGACGTCGGCGTCCTCCTCGACCGCCGCCCGGACGATCGATTCAGGCGTCTGCTGAAGGCCCAGGTAGACGACCTCCATCCCGGCCTCGACCAGGGCCCGCGCGACGACTTTGGCGCCTCGGTCGTGGCCGTCCAATCCCGGCTTGGCGATGATAACCTTGATTCTCTGTTCCGCCATGCGGTCTCTCCTTTTCTCCGCTCCCTTCAATAAAAGGGCTGTTCCCGATACTCCCCGAAGACCTTGACCAGCGCCTCGCTGATCTCGCCCAGCGCGGCATGGACGCGGGCGGCCTCGAGAAGGGGCGGGATCAGGTTCTCGCTCCCGGCCGCGGCCTTGCGGAGGGCCTCCAGCCGGCCGCGGACGGCCTGATTGTCCCGCCGCTCCTTGATCTCGGCCAGGCGCCGGATTTGGTCCCGTTCGATGGACTCGTCGATCTCGAGAACCGGGATCTCCAACCGCCGGCCGGTGTTGACGAACTCGTTGACGCCGACCAGGATCTTCTTCCGGCGGGACAGCCCCATCTGGTACTCGTAGGCGGCCCGGGTGATCTCCCGCTGGAAGAATCCCTGCTCGATGGCCCGGACGACGCCCCCCAGCGCGTCGATCCTTTTAAAATAGCGCTCGGCCTCCTCCTCCAGGTCCCGGGTCAGACGTTCGACATAGTAGGACCCGCCCAGGGGATCGATGACAGTGGCGACGCCGCTCTCGAAAGCGTTGATCTGCTGGGTCCGGAGCGCGATCTCGACCGCTTTTTCCGAAGGCAGGGCGAGGGCCTCGTCCATGGAGTTGGTGTGGAGGCTCTGGCATCCGCCCAGGACGCCGGCCAGGGCTTCGAGCGCGGTCCGGACGACGTTGATCTCGGGCTGCTGGGCCGTCAGGCTGCAGCCGGCCGTCTGGACGTGGAACCGGCACAGCCAGGAGCGGGGACTTTTGGCCTTGTACCTTTTTTTCATGTGGCGCGCCCAAATCCGGCGGGCGGCGCGGAGCTTCGCGATCTCCTCGAAGAAATCGAGATGGGAGTTGAAGAAGAATGAAAGCCGGGGCGCGAATTCGTCGATGTCCATTCCGGCCTTGAGGGCGTGCTCGACGTAGCAGAACCCGTCGGCCAGGGTGAAGGCGAGCTCCTGGGCCGCGGTCGACCCCGCTTCCCGGATATGGTAGCCGGAGATCGAGATCGTGTTCCACTGGGGAACGTGGTCCCGGCAGAAGACCATGAGGTCCGTGATCAGGCGCAGGTGGGGTTCGGGAGGGAAGATCCACTCCTTCTGAGCGATGTACTCCTTGAGGATGTCGTTCTGGAGGGTCCCCTGGAGCCGGGCGAACGGGATGCCGTGATTCTCGGCGTTGGCCAGGAACATGGCGAAGATCCAGGCCGCCGGGGCGTTGATCGTCATCGAGGTCGAAACGCGGTCCAGCGGGATCCCGGCGAAGAGGCGCTCCATGTCGGCGAGGGTGTCAACCGCGACGCCGGTCTTGCCCACCTCTCCGGCGGCCAGCGGATGGTCGGAATCGAGTCCGTAGAGGGTCGGGTTGTCGAAAGCGACCGAGAGGCCCGTCTGGCCCTTGTCGAGCAGAAAACGGTACCTCTCGTTTGTCTGGTCGGGAGTGCCCATGCCGGCGAACTGGCGCATGGTCCACAGCTTCCCCCGGTACATAGAGGGATGCACGCCCCGGGTGTAGGGGTAGTCTCCCGGCCAGCCGAGCCGGGTCTCGGGGTCGCTGCCGGCCAGGTCCTCCCACGTGTAGAGGGGCTCGAGAAGCCGTCCGGAGATCGATGAGAAATCCGCGTCGCGGAGTCCGCTCTCCTCGTATTTTTTTTTCCAGGCTTCGCTATTCTTTTTTGTCATAACCGGCCCTTTCTTCGGCGAGTTGGATCCGGATCCGGGAGCAGGCCCGGCGAATGAAGGGATAGGGGGATCCTCCCTTCTCTACCATTTCCTCGGCTGCCGCGCGGATGGCGTCGTCCGCCCCGGCCAGCGTCGCATACCCGTCCCAGAGCTTCC
>JALHUR010000419.1 GCA_022867325.1 Candidatus Aminicenantota bacterium
GCAAATATTATGACGGCCAGCCCTTTGCCCGCTGGATCGTCGTCGAAGGGTTGAACCAGGGGCCGTTTTCGATCATGGCCCACCCGCGCGGCGTCGCCCGCTACGAGTTCAACATGACTTGGGACGTCAGGGTCGAGAAAACCTTCGGCCGGGCCGGATCGCGCCTGCGCCTCATCCTGGACGGATTCAACATCTTCAACCAGCACCTGGCGACGGCCGAAAATCCCTGGACGGGCCCGGACTGGCCGCTCCGTTTCGCGAGCGAGATCCAATCGCCGCGCATCTTCCGTTTGGGGATAGCCTATGAATTCTAAACGCGCCGTCCGAGCTTTGCGTCCGGCCCTCCTGCTTTCGGGCCTGTTTCTGTTCGGGCCGGTTCTGTTCGGGTATGAGCTTTTTATCCGCCGCCCCGAGCCGGACCGGGCCCTGTTCTCGAGCCGGAGAACGATCTTCATCCAGGGCGAGTTGTTCGGCCATCTCTTGGCCCCTTCGACCTTTCCCAGCTTCAACGATTTGAGCGGCAAGACCGACCGATGGAACTACGGATTCCGCAACGTGATCTACTTCACGCCCCGGACGAGATTCCTGGCCCAGCTGGTGACCCATGACGACGGCAGCAACCGAACCCAGTTCGACTGGCATTTCTCGCTCCGCCAAGCCGTCTATGACAACCTGGTCCTCGTGATCGGCCACGACAGCAACCACGATTCGGACCACGCCAGCTTCAATTTAGGAAAGCCCTTCTACACGAACCGGAATTATCTCGGCCTCGGCCTCCCGGTCGAGTTCGAATCCTTCTTCATCGAGCCTTTCCTCCGGTTTTTTCATCATACCAACCAACGGACCCAGCTCGACCTTTCCGGCGACAAACTCAAGCAAGAGCTCGGGCTTCGAATGGCGGCCTGGTACCGGGACCGGGCGACCGTCAACATCCAGCTCGTTTCCCAAACCTCGGAGCTTTTTTACCTCGGCCAGGCGTTCCTGCTCGACGTCATCATCAGGGTCCGGCTGACCGACTGGCTCGAGCTCTCCTGCGGCGGAAGCTTGTGGCAGGATCGCGCGGAGAGCCGGCTGGGCCTGAAGAAAAAATTCCACAAGTATCTGTGGGGCATCGCCATACCTTTTTAACAGAGAGTCATCATGCTGACCTCCGTCGAAAAAATCGTCTTCGCCGTTTGCATCGCCGCGACGGCCGCGGCCTTCCTGGCGCCGCTTGTCCTCCGCTTCCGGATCGTGCGGGCGGGCCAACCCGCGCTCCGTTTCGGGGCGTTGGCCCTCCGCTGGGGAGAGTTGGCGCGGAGGGTTCGGACCGCCCTGGCCAAGGTCCTCCTCCAGAAATGCACGCTGAAAAACGAAAGGCGCTTCACCGGCCTCATGCATGTCTTTATTTTTTACGGGGCCCTGACCTTCGACACGATGACCCTCAACCACAGCCTGGAGGGATTCTTCGACGGATTCTATCTCTTCGGCGAGACCGGACCCGGGCTGCTTTTTTCGCTCGTCGTCGACGTCTTCGCCGTCCTGGTCCTGGCCGGAACCCTGTTCTTGATCGTCCGGCGTTTCGTCATCCGGCCCGAAGCCTACAAGACGACCAGGCTCGATTCGGCCCTGATCTACTTTTTCCTGATCGCGGTCACCCTGAGCTATCTCTATTTCGAGGCCTTCGCCATCGCCCATCATCCCGAGACGGCCCGCCTCTCCTTTCTGGGCGGCGCCCTGGCCGCCAAGATCTCATCCTCGGGCCCGACCGCCGCCGCGATCGCCTTCCATTTCAAGCTGTCCTGGTGGCTCCACATCCTGCTCGTCTTCGGGTTCATCTCCTACGTCCCCCACTCCAAATATCTCCACATGCTGGCCGGCCCCTTCAACCTTCTTTTCCGGCCGGAGCGGCCCTGCGGCGAGCTGTCGCCTCTCGACCTCGAGACGTCGGAACGGTTCGGGATCGAGAAGGCCCCCGACTTTTCCTGGAAGGACAACCTGGACGCCTTCGCCTGCATGGAGTGCGGCCGCTGCCAGGACGTCTGTCCGGCTTTCGCCAGCGGGAAACCCCTCTCGCCCAAGATGATCCTCTATAACCTGGAGCGCCGGCTCCTCAAAGAGCGGAAGGCCGTGCTGGCCGGGAAGCGGGACGATTGCGCGGCGCTCATGCCCGGAACTTTCGAGGAGGGCGAAGTCTGGACCTGCACGACCTGCGGAGCCTGCATGCACGTCTGTCCGGTCGAGATCGAGCACATCAACAAGCTGGTCGGTCTCCGCCGGAGCCGGGTTCTCATGGAGAGCCAATTTCCGGCCGAGCTCAACCAGACGTTCCGGAACATGGAGACGAACTCAAATCCCTGGGGGATCGGGTTCGCCAAACGGGCGGAGTGGGCCGAGGGGCTGAATATCCCCCTCCTCAAGGACAAGCCGGGCGCGGAGTGGCTTTTCTACGTCGGGTGCTCCGGATCGTTCGACGAGGAGGGCCGGAAGGTATCGGCCGCCTTGGCCGGGCTCCTCAAAAAGGCCGGGGTCGACTTCGCCATCCTGGGACCGGACGAGAAGTGCTGCGGCGACTCGGCCCGGCGCCTCGGCCATGAGTATCTCTTCCAGCGGCTGGCGGCCGAGAATCTGGGCTTGTTCCTTCAGCACAAGGTCCGGAGGATCGTCACCGCCTGCCCGCACGGCTATAATATCCTCAAGCACGAGTACCCCCATCTTCTCGACCGCCTGTCCGTTTTCTCGGATGAGAATAAAGCCGCTCTGCGCAGGATCGAAGTTGTCCACCATACCGAACTCATCGATCGGCTGCTCAAGGAAGGGCGTTGGGCGGTCGGACCCTCCGGCCTCAAGAATCTGGCCTATCATGATCCCTGTTATCTGGCCCGCCACAACGGGATAACGGTTGCGCCCAGGTCGGTCCTGGGCCGGCTCGCGCCGGACGGCCTCCGCGAGCCCGCCAACGCCAAGGAGCACGGCTTCTGCTGCGGCGCCGGAGGCGGCTTGATGTGGACCGAGGAATCGCTCGGCAAACGGATCAATCATCTCAGAACGGACGAGCTGTTGGCCACGGGCGCGACGACGATCGCCACGGCCTGTCCTTTCTGCAAGAGCATGCTCGTCGACGGGCTCAAGGACAAGGGACGAACGGACGTCGCCGTCAAGGATATCGCCCAACTCCTCTCCGAGCGCCTCGGCTGAGAGGGGTGCCACGTTTCATCACGGAGGCTTAGATAGGGAGATATTCACGGGGCTGTCCGGAGGCTTTGAAATTGTCCGTTTTGAATTTGTCCGTTCGGTTGCTATAATAAAAGGCCTATCATGGCTATATTCAAAAAGAAAAAGAATCGCCGGGTGTGCGTGGTCGGCCTCGACGGCGTCCCCTATTCCCTTCTCCTCGATTTCTGCGCCAAGGGGATCATGCCGGCCATGGCCAAGCTCGTCGAAACGGGCCGTCTCCATAGGATGAAGGCGAGTCTCCCCGAGATCTCGGCCGTGAGCTGGACGGATTTCATGACCGGGACGAACTCGGGCACCCACGGCATCTTCGGGTTCACCGATTTCAAACCCGCCTCCTACGAAGTCCGATTCCCCAATTTTCGCGATGTCAAGGCGGAGACGATCTGGGATATCCTCGGCCGCAAGGGCCGGAAATCCATCGTCATCAATCAGCCGTCCACCTACCCGGCCCGCCCCCTGAACGGCTCGCTTGTCTCGGGCTTTGTCGCCCTGGACTTGGCCAAAGCCGTCTACCCGGCCGCCCAGAAACTGGCCCTGGAAAAAATAGGCTACCAGATCGATATCGACACGATGCGGGCCCGCGAGGACCACGAATTCCTCTGGCAGGAGCTGACCAAGACGATGTCCGGACGCCAGAAGGCCCTCAATTACTTCTGGCGGGACGAGTGGGATTACTTCGAATTCGTCGTCACCGGAACGGACCGTCTTCACCATTATCTTTGGAATGCCGGACAGGACGCGGCCCACCCCTACCACGCGAGCTTCCTCGATTACTATCGGCAAGTCGATCGGATCATCGAACGGATCGTGACGGCCCTCAAACAGCCCGACGGGCGCGAACCGGTTCTTTATCTCCTGTCCGATCACGGATTCGCCCGCCTCGAGTACGAGGTCAATTTGAACGCCTGGCTCGAGCGGGAGGGGTATCTCAAGTTCGCGACGCCCGCCCCCAAAGGCCTCGAGGACATCGCGCCCGAGTCGCGCGCGTTCGTCCTGGACCCGAACCGGATCTATCTCAACCTTCGGGGAAAATTCCCCAAGGGATCGGTCGAGCCTTCGGCCGCCAAGTCCCTCCGGGCCGAGATCCAAGCCAAGCTGGAACGACTCGAATTCGAGGGCCGGAATGTCGTCCGCGAGGTCTTCGCCGCCGAGGACGTCTACAGCGGCCCGCTGGCCGCCAAGGGGCCCGATCTGCTGGCCGTCTCCGAATACGGGTTCGACTTCAAGGGCTCGGCCAAGAAAAAGGACGTCTTCACAAGAACCAACCTTCAAGGCATGCACACCTGGGACGACGCCTTCTTCTGGGCCCCCGAGGACCACGGGAACAACCTGTCCATCTCGGACCTGGCCCCCGTCATACTGGAGAATTTCTCGTGAAACGCCGTCCGGCCCCGGTCCTCCGCGCGGCCCTCGCGCTCGCCCTTCTCCTCGGAGCCGCTTTGCCCGCGGCCGCCTACATCGGCCCGGGCGCGGGATTCGCCTTCCTGTCGTCCTTCCTCGTCCTATTTCTGACTTTTTTCCTGGCTATTTTTTCTTTTTTATCCTGGCCCTTCCGATTCCTTTGGCGCGCCCTGCGCGGCCAGAAGGCCTACAAACACAGCCAGGTCGATAAAATCGTCATTCTCGGCCTGGACGGCATGGAGCCGACGATCGCCGAAAAGTTCATGGCCGAGGGCAAACTTCCCAACCTCAGCCGTCTCAAGAAAGACGGGACCTACGCCCGGCTCCAGACGACCATTCCTTCGATCTCGCCTGTCGCCTGGTCCTCCTTCATGACCGGCTCCGAGCCGTCCAAGCACAATATTTTCGACTTCCTCAGCCGGGACCCCAAGACCTATCTGCCCGACTTGTCCT
Organism: Candidatus Aminicenantota bacterium; assembly: GCA_022867325.1. GTDB lineage: Bacteria > Acidobacteriota > Aminicenantia > Aminicenantales > JAFGBC01 > JAFGBC01. Next base: position 5,071 of record JALHUR010000419.1, read on the forward strand.
CGGCCCGGATCGGAAAACCGAAAAAAGTCCTGTCCCTCGGCAAGTACAATATTCCGATCTCCAAGCCCGAGATCCGCGGATTGCGCAAGAGCGTTCCGTTCTGGAAGCTCCTGGGCGAGCAGGGGATCTTCAGCACTATTCTCCGCGTCCCGATCACTTTCCCGCCCGAAAAATTCAACGGCCATCTCCTCTCCGGGATGTGCACGCCCGACCTGAAGGGCAGCCAGGGGACCTTCGCCTTCTACACTTCCGATCCCCAAAAAATCCACAGGCGGGAAGGCGGCCTGGCGGTTCCGGTAACGGTTGAGGGAAACGCCGTCAACACCTTCATCTCCGGCCCCGATAACACCCTCCTCAAGTCGGGGGGGGAGATCCGGATCCCGATGACGATCCGTCTCGACCCCGAGCGGGACGAGGCCGTCGTCGAGGTCGACGGCCAGAGCCTCCGCCTCAAGAAGGGCGTTTTCTCGCCCTGGACCGGGCTCGTCTTCAAGCCCGGCCTCGGGATCAAGGTCCGCTCGATCGCGCGCTTCCTGGTCACGGGCGTCAGGCCCCATTTCGAGATGTACGTCACGCCCCTCAACATCGACCCCGAGAAACCGGCTTTGCCCATCTCCCATCCCTTCATCTATTCCGTCTACCTGGCCAAGCTGCTGGGACGATTCATCACGCTCGGCGAGGCCAACGACACCTGGGCGCTCAACGAGGGCGTCCTGAGCGAAGAGGCCTTCCTCGAATTGACCTATTCCAATCATAGGGAATGGGAGGCCATGCTCTTTAACGCCGTCAAGAAAACGCGGAAGGGACTGGTCGTCTGCGTGTTCGAGACCACCGACAGCATCCAGCATATGTTCTATCGCTACCTGGACAAGGCCCATCCCGCCCTCAAGACGGGCCAGGCCAAGATGGGCGCGTCCGTCATCGAAGATCTCTACCGGCGGATGGACGACCTGGTCGGCCGGGTCGAAAAGACGCTCGGCGACAAGAGCGCCCTCATCGTCATGTCCGACCACGGCTTCAAGTCCTTCCGGCGCGGCGTCAACCTCAACTCCTGGCTGTGGAAGAACGGCTATCTCCACCTCAAGGAGGGGACGAGCGGCGACGGGGAGTGGTTCAAGGACGTCGATTGGACGCGGACTAAGGCCTACGCCCTCGGCCTGGGCGGCCTCTATCTCAACCTCAAAGGCCGCGAGGCTCAGGGCATCGTCGGCCCGGGCGCCGAGGCGGCGGCCCTCAAGGCCAAGCTCATGTCGAAGCTTGCGGGCCTCAAGGACGATGCGGGCGGCCAGGTCGGAATCAACATCCTGTTCGACCGCGATGTCGTCTATCGGGGCCCCTACCGCGAAAACGCGCCCGACCTCATCGTCGGCTACGCGGAGGGCTACCGGGCCTCTTGGGATTCGGTGACGGGCAAGGTCACGCCGTCCGTCTTCGAGGACAACCTCAAGGCCTGGAGCGGCGATCACTGCATCGATCCCAGGGTCGTGCCCGGCGTCCTCTTCATGAACCGGAAAACGAACGGACGTCCTCCCTCCATCATGGACATTGCTCCGACCGTCATGGATCTATTCGGCCTTGCGGCTCCGGCCCACATGGACGGGCGCTCGCTCCTGGCCGCGGAAAGCGGAGCTGATAAAAAAGCAGCCTCCCAACCCCTGGAACGCCCCGGGAAGAAAGGCCGGCCATGACAAAGATCAAAGGCCATCCTCTCGAAAGGAGAGAGTTTCTCAAGCTCGGATTGGGCGCCGCCTCGCTCCTCGCCCTGGGCAGCCCGGAACCCGTAACAATGCTGCGCGGCCAGAACGAGACGGCCCGCAAGGTCCTTATCCTGGGCATGGACGGCGTCGATCCGCACCTCCTCAAGGTCTGGATGGATGAGGGCAAGCTCCCCACTTTCCGGAGGCTGGCCGCGCAGGGCGGCTTCTCCCCTCTCCGGACGAGCAATCCTCCCCAGAGCCCGGTGGCCTGGGCGAACTTCATTGCCGGGACAAATCCGGGCGGCCACGGCATTTTCGACTTCATCCACCGCGATCCGTCCCAGCAATCCGACCCTTCCAAGTTTATAGTCTTCTCGGCCTCGGCCACCGAGGAGGCCAAGCGAACCTTGAAAATCGGCAAGTACGTCTTTCCGCTCTCGGGCGGCGAGGTTCGGAACCTCCGCAAGGGGAAAGCCTTCTGGCAGCTCCTTGAGGAGAGGGGCATCCCGGCCACTATCTTCAAGATCCCGGCCAACTACCCGCCGGTTGAGAGCAGCCAGCGGACCCTGGTCGGCATGGGGACGCCGGACCTGCTGGGAACTTACGGGCAGTTCAACTACTATACGACCGTCCCGGCCGAGATCAACGAGGATATCGGAGGAGGCTGGGTCCACCAGGTCTACGTGATCGGGAATCGCGTCGACGCCAAGCTCCCCGGCCCCGCCAACAGCTTCCTCAAGGATCAGCCCGACACCGCCGTCGACCTCCGCATCGACATCGACCCCATCCACCCGGTCGCACGGATCTCTTTCCAGGGGCAGGAATTCATCCTGCGCGAGAAGGAATGGAGCGACTGGAAGAAAGTCCGGTTCAGTTTCCTGCCGACCCAGAGCGTCGGCGGCATCTGCCTGTTCTACCTCAAGCAGGTCCATCCCGAATTCAAGCTCTATGTGACGCCGGTCAACATTGACCCCTCCGATCCGGCCCTCCCCCTCTCGACACCCGAATCCTACGCCCGAGAGCTCGCCGCCAAATTCGGGCCGTTTTTCACCAAGGGCCTGCCCGCGGACACCAGCGCCCTCGACAACGACGTCCTCGACGAGGACGAGTTCTTAGCCATGGACAACCGCATCCTCCGCGAGAGCCTGGACATGTTCGATTACGAGCTGGGCCGCTTCGACGCCGGCCTCCTCTTCTTCTACGTCTCGTCGACCGACCAGCGCCAGCACATGTTCTGGCGGTTCCTGGACCCGGCCAGCCCGACCCACGACCCGGCCCTCGTCCCCCGATACGGCGCGGTCATCGAATCCATCTACAGGGAAATGGACGCCCTGCTCGGGCGGGCCATGGAAAAAGCCGGACGCGACGCGGTCGTCATCGCCATGTCGGACCACGGCTTCAACCCCTTTCGACGAGCCTTCAACCTCAACAGCTGGCTCAAGGAAAACGGCTACCATGTTTTGAAGAGCGAGCGGCGCCTCAGCGAAGAATCGCTGTTTATGAACACGGACTGGTCCCGGAGCCGGGCCTACGGCGTCGGCCTCAACGGCCTGTACATCAACCAGCGCGGGCGCGAGAGCGGGGGGATTGTCCCGCCCGGGCCCGGCAAGGATGCGTTGGTCCGCGAGATCGCCCGCAAGCTCGAGGAGACCGTCGATCCCAAGACGGGCGAACGGGCCATCCTCCACGCTTTTGTCGGCCGCGACATATACTCGGGTCCCTATCTGGAGGCCGCTCCCGATATCGTGCTCGGGTTCAACCGCGGCTATCGTATTTCCTGGGGCTCTCCAATGGGGCGTTTCTCCAGGGAAGTCTTCGAGGATAACCTGGAGAAATGGAGCGGCGACCACATGGGCGCGCCCGAGATCATGCCGGGAATCCTCCTCGCCAACCGCCCCATCCGGGGCGAGAGCCCCGCCCTCTTCGACCTGACGGCCTCCCTGCTCGCCCTGTTCGGGGTCGAGAAGCCCAAGGAGCTGGTCGGAAAACCCGTTTTTTAGGAGACAATCATGGGCAAGGACAAGGTCAAGCTGGACAAGGACCTGCTCGCAAAGGTCAAAAAATTTGCCGAGCTTTCCGGGTACACTTCGGTCGAGGAATTCATCACCCACTGCCTCGAGAAGGAAATCGCCAAGCTCGAGGAGTCGGATTCCGAGGAAGAGATCAAGAAGAAGCTCAAGGGGCTCGGCTACATCTCCTGAGCGATCGGGCGCATGAACGTCTTCAACGCCGCCGTGTCCGGGCTGTTCGACCTCCTGTTGGCTCCGTTCCGGAGCCTGAGCCCTTGGATCGCGCTGGCCGTCGTTTCCCTGCTGACCGGCTTCCTGATGCTCTCCATCTACCGCCGGGCCTCCAACCAGGACGGAATCCGCCGGGTCAAGAACCGGATCAAGGCCCATCTCCTCGAGCTGAGGCTGTTCAAGAACGACCTGGGGGTTTCGCTCCGCGCCCAGGGAAGCATCCTGGCCGCAAACCTGAAGTACATCGGCTACGCCTTCAAGCCGCTCCTGGTCATGATCGTGCCCGTCCTCCTCATTCTCATCCAGCTCAACGACTGGTTCGGCAGCCGGCCCCTCCGTGCCGGCGAACAGGCCCTGGTCAAGGTCCGTCTGGCCGAGGGCTACAGCCCGATCGAGACGGATTTGCGGCTCGAGGCTTCGGCCGGCCTTGTCGTCGAAACGCCTCCGCTGCGGATCGAGGAGGACCGGGAAGTCGACTGGAGAATAAGGGCCGAATCTCCCGGCGTCCGCGAGCTCATCCTGCGCTGGGCGGACCAAAGCGCCGCCAAGAAGGTTGTCGTGGAGGACGGTCGGCTGGCCCGGGTTTCGACGGCCAAGGTCCGGACGAACATCTGGCGCGAAATATCCCATCCCGGGGAAAAATCGCTTCCGTCCGATTCTCCGGTCACGACCTTCGAGGTCCGCTATCCGGAGCGCCGGCTGGGCTTGTTCGGCATCGGCGTTCATTGGCTGGTCGCCTATTTCGTGCTGTCAATCATCCTGGGGTTCGCGTTCAAGGGCGTGTTTAAGGTGACACTATGAAAATAGAAACATTTGAAATGGAACGGATGCAATCGACCTGGGAGAACGTCGTCGAGTTCAACCTGTCCGAGAGCGGCGTCCATCCCCTCTCTCTGCGCGAGTTCGTCGGCCGCGAGGATCTGGACCGGATCCTTAAGCTCGGCTTGGGATACAGCCAGACCAACGGCACCCCCGAGCTGCGGGAGGCCATCGCCTCGCTCTACCCGGGCGCCTCGATCGAACAGATCCTTTTCACGGCGGGTTCGTCCGAGGCCAATTTCCTCCTGATCTGGAGCAGGATCGAACCCGGCGACGAGGTCGTCTTCATGCTCCCCAACTACATGCAGATGTGGGGCCTGGCCCGGGCTTTCGGCGCTAAGGTCAAGACCTTTCCTCTCCGGGAAAGCCTGGGTTGGGAGCCGGATTTGGACGAGCTCCGCAAGCTCGTGACCAAGAAGACCAAGCTCATCATCGTCACGAATCCCAACAATCCGACCGGCGCCATCCTGAGCCGGGAGGCTATGGACGCGATCGTCGACCTGGCCGGCCGGGTCGGAGCCTGGATCTTGGCCGACGAGGTTTACCGGGGCGCCGAGGTCGCCGGGCCCGCGGCCGAAAGCTTCTGGGGGAAGTACGACCGGCTCTTCGTCGTCAACGGTTTGTCCAAGGCCTACGGCCTGCCCGGGCTGCGGGTGGGCTGGATGGTCGGCCCGGTCGACGCCATCGCCAAGACCTGGGCTTACCACGACTACACGACCATCTCCCCGACCGTCCTCAGCGACAACCTGGCCAGACTCGTCCTCCGGCCCGAGACCCGGCAGCGGATCCTGGCCAGGACCCGCGGCATCCTCCAGGCCAACCTTCCGCTCATCGAGGCCTGGTTCAAGTCCCAGGACGGCCTGTTCGAGTATGTCCCGCCCAAGGCCGGCGCCATCGTCTTCGCCCGCTACAACCTCAAGATCAATTCGACCGAGCTTGTCCAGAAGCTTATCCGAGAAAAAAGCGTCCTCATCGTCCCCGGCGACCATTTCCTGATGGATGGCTACTTGCGTTTCGGCTATGGCGACGAAGCCGGCATCCTCCTCAAGGGTCTGGACCGGATCGGCGCGGCGCTTCGTGAGCTCAGGAGATAAGGGCAACGTTCTCCGGCCTTTCGGCGTTAGAAAGGACGGGGTCGAATATAGTTATAAGTTTTAGGAGGCGAGCATGACTCGACAGACAAGAACCCTGACCCTTCTGGCTCTCGCCGGGTCGACTTTTGTCCTGACCGCAACCGCTTGGGCTCAAACGTCCAAGATCGCCGTCATCAATTCTCCGGCGGCTTTCCAGACCTCGGTCGAGGGGAAACGGGCCGCGTCCCAGTTCCAGACCAGGGAGGATAAAATCAAGGGCGATCTGGCCCGGATCGACAATGAGCTCCGGGCCCTCGAGACCAGGCTCAGCACTCAGCGGCTGACCTTAACCAACGAGGCCGTCGTCCAACTCCAGGCCGACTTCGACCGCAAGACGACGGAGCGGAAGCGGACCGAAGAGGATGCGACCAGAGATTATCAGCAGTTTCAGATGAACGTCATGCAGAAAATCCGCAGCGATATGATCGCCATCGTCAGCCAAATTGCCCAGGAACGGGGGTTCGACGCGGTCCTCGATGTCGCGGCCAGCGGAATCGTCTACTTCAACCAGACCATCGACATCACCGGCGAGGTCGTGCGGCGCTACGACGCGAGCAAGGCCGCCTCTCCCCAAAAAAAATAAGGCCGGACCGCATTTCAGGACTTGAGCTTGATCCTGACCTCGTGACGGATAAACGTCCCTTCCGGCCCTTGAGAGATGACGATCCGGAGGCCGCGCAGGTCAATATCCGCCCCCGTCACGGGTCCGGCTTTATCCCGGTTGAGAAGAGGCAGGACGTACTCGCGCCCGGATAGGCCTTCGCAACCGATGACGAGTTCGTCCCCGACCAGGGCCGTCCTTAGAATCTTGAGTCCCGCGTCGCCGTCGCCCGTCCGTGTTTCGTTCGAGGGCGGCAGGATTTCGACCGTCGGCTCGAGAACGATTTCGACGGTATCCGTACCCGTCAACGACACCTCGACTCGCGGCCTCACCGATTGGGCCCAGGCCGGCGTTTCCACCGCGGCCGGAATCGGCTTCCCGTTCCATGTAGCGGAGACGACCTTCGTTCCCAAACTGAGGGCCGGCGCAAAATTCAACTTGTACCCTGCCTCAGCGATTCCTTTGGATGCGATTTCGAGCCGGATGACGTTGGTCCCTTTCGTGTAGAGAAAATCGAAAGAAGCGCCTCCGACCCGAAAACGCTCGATCTTGACCTCGGGCCAGTCGGCCGGGAGGCAGGGTTCGAAATCGACCTCCCGGGCCGCGGCGTCTCCATCGAGCCCGAGCAGCCCCCACGCCAACGGCAAAGACACGCCGCCGGTCGAGAAGCCCTGGTGGGCCACGGCCTCCTGAGGCCAGATGTTCCGGGCGCCCGAGAAGAGCTCCGTGACCTCGCCGAGCGCGTTGTCGAAGGTATGACGGACCGTGCCGGCGAGCGCGTTGGCGCCTTGGCCGACGAAGCCGTGCTTGAAGAGGGCGGTTGCGACCCACCCCGTCAGAAACGGCCAAACCGCTCCATAGTTATAGTTGAGCGGCTCATAGAGAGCGCTCC
>JALHUR010000420.1 GCA_022867325.1 Candidatus Aminicenantota bacterium
CAACTCCAGGGCGAGCGGAACGAGGCCCACTCCAACTACGCGACCGACTATTTCCGTATGGACGGCCTCGCTCCGGACGGCCTCGTCGTGCGAGGGAAGTCCGCGGACTACATGGGCGTGACGGGCGCGCTCCGCTACGAGAGCCGGCTCAAGGCCCTGCCCGAGGGGGGATCGATGAGCCTGGACTGGGACGAGCTTATCGTGACCGGCGCCGACGCCGTGACCCTGTTCGTCGCCGCGGCCACGAACTTCGTCAGCTATAAGGACGTCAGCGGCGACCCCCGCGCCCGCGTCGAAGCGGCCCTTTCTCCCGCGGCCGGGAGGTCCTTCGAAGCCCTGAAGGCCGCCCACCTCGAGGAGCACAGGCGCCTGTTCCGCCGTGTGACCATGACCCTGCCGGAGACGCCGAATTCCCTGCTTCCGACCGACGAGCGGCTCAAGAACTTCGACGGAGCGAACGATCCCGCCCTCGGCGCCCTCGTCTTCCAGTTCGGCCGCTACCTTCTCATCTCGTCCTCGCGTCCGGGGACGCAGCCGGCCAACCTCCAGGGGATCTGGAACAAGGACATGAATCCCATGTGGGATTCGAAATACACGACCAATATCAACACGGAGATGAACTACTGGCCGGCGGAGGTCGGCAACCTCGCCGAGTGCGCCGAGCCGCTCTTCCGCATGATCCGCGAGCTCACGGACCAGGGGAGCCAGGTGGCCCGGGAGAACTACGGCGCCGGCGGCTGGGTCTTCCATCAGAACACGGACCTCTGGCGGGTCGCCGCTCCCATGGACGGGCCGAGCTGGGGGACGTTCGCGACGGGCGGGGCCTGGCTGGCGACACACCTGTGGGAGCATTATCTGTACACGGGCGACAAGGCGTTCCTCGCGGAGGTCTATCCCATCCTCAAGGGCAGCGCCGAATTCTTCCTGGATTTCCTGGTCCCCCACCCGCGATACGGCTGGCTCGTGACCACTCCCTCGACATCCCCGGAGAACTTCCCGGCCGTCCCGGGTCAGACGCCGTTCTTCGACGAGATCACGACCTTCCGGACGACGACCTCGATCTGCGCCGGCTCGACCATCGACATGGCCAACCTCAACGAGCTCTTCGGATCCGTCGCCGAGGCCGCCGATCTCCTCGGCGTCGACCGGGACTTCAAGGCCCGGGTCCTGGAGGCCAGGTCCAAACTGGCGCCCATGCAGATCGGGCGGAAGGGAAACCTCCAGGAATGGCTCGAGGACTGGGACGAGACCGAGAAGAGCCACCGCCATATCTCGGGGCTGTGGGGCCTGTTCCCGGGCCGCCAGATCTCCGCGCGGCGGACGCCGAAGTTCGCCGCGGGCAGCAAGGTCGTCCTGGAGCAGCGCGGACTCCCCGGGAACGGCTGGTCCTCGGCCTGGAAGGCCGCCTGCTGGGCCCGGCTCGGGGACGGCGCCAAGGCCCTGGAGAACTTCACCTACGCTATGCACCAATACACGACCAACAGCCTGTTCTCGATCTGCTCCCGGGCGATGCAGGTCGATGGGGCCTTCGGTATGTCGGCCGCGGTGGCCGAGATGCTGCTCCAATCCCACGAGGACGAACTGGCGTTCCTGCCTGCCCTGCCGGCTGCCTGGAAAGACGGGGACGTCAAGGGCCTCATCGCCCGCGGCGGCTTCGAGGTCGGCCTGCGCTGGAGGGACGGGCGGATAGCGGAGGCGACGCTTCTGTCGAAGAACGGCCAGCCTTGCCGGGTGCGTTCCGCCGTTCCCCTCAAGGTGACCGCCCGGGGCCGGTCCGTGTCCGTCCGCCGACTGGAACCGGGGCTCATCGAGTTCAGGACGGAGGCGGGAGCCGCCTATGCCCTGACGGCGGCGGGCCGGTGACGGGAATGGACAGGCGGGAGTTCATGAAGAAGGCCGGCGCCGGACTGCTCGCGGCCGGGGCCCTGCCGGGTCCGGGCCTGGGTCCGGTCGGCCAGGCCGCCACGGCCGCCGGAAAGCCCCTCGACGGGCGGAGGATCCTGACCTTCAATTCCGTGATCCGCGTCAACCAGGTCGAGGTCACCCGGACGCAGAACGAGGGTTTCGACGAATCCGACCGCCACACCCCCGAGAATGTCCGGGCGCTCCGCGAAGCGTTCGCCGCCGGCTGGCCCGGCGCGCCGATGACCTGGGCCTTCAGCTGGCGGGCCCTGTTCGATGAACGCGAGAACTACCGCCGCATTCGGGCCCTCATGCCCGAGTTCCGTGCCCGATTCGGCGACGATGTGACGTTCATCCCCGGGGCCTAGTTCGCCAATGCCTACAACACGCGGGACCAGGTCGACCGGGATCTCCACGAGGGCCTGGCCCGCGTCTCCGAGATCATGGGCGGCGGCTTCCGGCCCAAGAGCGTGATCGCCGGCTTCCTGGCCGCGGCCAACCAGAAGTATCTGGCCGAGAAGGAGGGGATCCGCGTTTGCCAGGGGAACATCTGGAGCCAGTACGCCGTCGACAACCAGGACGGCGAAGGCTCGATCTGCTATCCCTATTATCCGTCAACCGAGCACTTCTGCAAGCCGGCCCAGAGCGCGGGGGATTTCATCGACTGCGTCAACCTGGACGGCTGGACCTGCGATTTCCTCGCCGCTCGGCGCCAGGGCCAGGATTGGGCCGCCTCCCAGCGCAGCCGCATGGGCGTCGGGCCCATCGAGACGATCGAGTGGTTCGGGCCCGAGGTCGGGCTGGCCCAGATCGTCGAGACGACGGCCGCCCACTTCGACGCGGGCTTCACCCTCAACGGCTGGGCCTGGGTCACGAACAGCTGGGAGATCTCGCTCGTCCCGCAGATCGGGCACCTGGAGGTCCTGACGCGGTGGACGAAGCGCATCCGCGAGCGCTGGCCCTCGGCCGAGTGCTTGACCCTGGGCGATTTCGGGAGCGCCTTCCGGGCCCAATACCCGAACAATGAGAACCTGCGGTACCGATTCGTCCAGAGGGGGACGGGGATCGGCGGATCCGAAGTCCCTCTGGAGATCCGCTGGTTCATGTGTCGGGAGTTCCGCCTAGCCCTGCTGCGGAGTTGGAGGGAGCCGGGGACGGAGCGGGTCATCGACTTCACCCGCTATGACCTGCCCGCCCGCGAGCCCAAGGACATGACGAGGAGATGGAGCCTGATGGGCCGCATCAACCAGAAGCGGACACGGCCGCAGGACGCTCCGGTTCGGTTCGACGCGTTGCCGCCGGACGAGAGGGCGCTGATCCTGAAACGGTTCCCCGAGCTGAAGACTTGAGGGCCGTCCCATGAAAGGACCGAACGCAGAGAAACCCAGGACCCCGGATGGCGCCCGGCGCGCGACCCGGATCCGATAAGGAGTCGTTATGAACAAACGGACCATCGTCGTGACCCTGAGCCTCCTGACCGCACTGCTTATGTCTTGCCGCCCTCGCGTCAAGGAGGGCACGGTCGCCTACGCGCCCCAGCCCTGGCCGGCCCGCGTCTGGGCGTCCGAAGTGCCGCCCGGTTGTCCGTTCGAGCGCTCGAAAGACATCGTGGCCGTGGCCTTCACCCGCAACACGATCGCCTATACCGACGACGACACGTGGTATCCGTCCTGGGCCCCGGACGGGAACATGTACAGCGGCTGGACGGACGGCGAGATCGGCGAGGAGAGCGTCCACTCGAACGGCAAGAACGCGAGGACCGGCAACGCCAAGATCGAAGGGGCCGATCCGCTGAACCTGACGGTCTCGTCCCTGGGTTCGGAAGCCGCCTCGCCCGCCCCCTACGGCGGCCGCTACCCCAGCGCCAACCTTGTCCATAACGGGATCTGGTATTACGGGACCTACGCCGTGGATTTCGATCTTTCCAAGCCCGAATACCGGGATCTGTACAGCTGGGCGATCTGCGGCCCCCTGCCGGGCTTCCGCATCTCGAAGGATTACGGGAAGACCTGGATCCCCAGCCCCCTCTCGCCCGCTAAACCCCTCTTCCCCGAATCGGGCAAGGACGGCCGACAGGTGAAGATGGGCACGCCCCATTTCGTCGACTTCGGACAGAACATGGAACATTCCTCCGACGGGAAGGCCTACCTCGTCGGGCACGGCGCCCTCGAAGGCGACCCGGCGCCGCGGATCGCCGGCAACAGCTGGATCGCGGGCGACGCCGTCTATCTGGCCCGGGTGACACCCAGTCCCGAGACGATCAACGATGCCGGCAGCTACGAGTTTTACGCGGGGCGGGGGGAAGACGGGCGTCCTGTCTGGTCGAATGACTTTGCAGCCATCCGGCCCCTGGTTTCCTGGAATAACCGAATGGGGTGCACGACGATCACCTACGACGCGCCCCTCCGGAAATACCTGATGTGCGTCACGGACGGCTGGCCGGGCGTCGAGGACATGAACTCCTACATCCTCGAAGCCGACGAGATCACCGGCCCGTACCGGCTGATCACGTTCATGGCCAAGTTCGGGCGCCAGGCCTATTTCCTGACCTTCCCGTCGAAGTTCATCGGCGCCGACGGCCGGAGCGCCTGGCTCAGCTATTCGGCCAATTTCCACAAGAGCTATTTCGGCAACCGGACCGTGGCCGACCCCATGGGCAGCCGCTATGCCTGGACGCTCCAGGAGATCCGTCTGCTCGATGCGCCGGGACTCGCCGCCCTGTCCGACGCCGCGGCCAAGGCGCCCGAGGACCGCCTCAAGAGCGAGGCCAACCTCGCCCTCCGGGCAAGGGTCAACGTGTCCTCCGTCCACAAGAAGAACAAGCCCTTCACCGAGCTCATCGAATACTCTGGGGAGGGGGCCGTCGACGGTATCGTCGATCCCGACGAGGCCGTCAACCGGCACGAGTGGGTGAGCTTGGGAGAGCGGGAGACGGTCATGATCCGCCTGAGCTGGGATTCCCCCCAGACCGTGCGGCGCGTCTGGCTCTTCGACCGGCCGAACTCGAAAGACCACATCCTATCGGGGGCGCTGCTCTTCAGCGATGGGAGCGCCCTCAAGGTCGGGGCGCTGCCGAACGACGCCCGGTCGGCGCGGGAGATCGTCTTTCCAGCCAAGACCGTCTCCTGGGTCGTCTTCGCGGTCGATACCGTCTCCCCGGAGACCTCGAACGCGGGTCTCGCGGAGATGGCCGTCTTCAAGGACTGACGGGCCGCTCGCACGGCATCTCGGAGGGCCAGGGCACGACGATCCACCTCTATACGATGTTCACCCGGTTCCTCAACGAGAACCTGCCGCCGGGAGCCCGCGTCCGTTGAGGGGGCCGGACGGAAGGAGCGTCGAGAACTCGTAGCGGCCCGACCCGATCGCGTAGACGCAGGCCCCGGCCTCCACGCCCCGGAAGGAGACCCCCTCGGCCGAGGCAGCGGGCCCGGTGCCCTCCCGGACCGCCGCCGGGTCATGGCCCGGGATGAAGACGGTCGCCGTCGTGTTGGCCGGGATGGCCACGGTTAGGATGAAGCGGCCCCCTTCGAGAAGCCATTCGCACCGGGCCTCGCCCCTGACGGTCGACATCGCGGCCCTAGCCCAGGTCAGGTCCCCGACCGGCTGCGGCTTGAAGATGATCCGGTCGAACCCAAAAGCGGACGGGTCCGGCTGGATCCCCGCGATCCAGGCGAAGAACCATTCGCTCACGGAACCGAACATCGGATGGTTGTGCGAGTAGGTGTCATCGCTGAGTTCCCAGTGCTCCCAAAGCGTGGTCGCGCCCCGGTCGAGCATGTAGCCCCATCCCGGATAGGACGTTCTGTCGACCAAAGCATAGGCCAGGTCGGCCCGGCCGTGGCGCGACAGGACGTCGAGCAGGTATTTCGTGCCGAAGATCCCCGTCGCCAGGACAGGCCCCCCGGCGGTCGAGGTCTTCGCCACCAGGGCTTCGAAGGCCTCCGCCCGGTCCGCTTCCGGGATCAGACCCAAGGCGAGAGCGACGGCCAACCCCGC
>JALHUR010000421.1 GCA_022867325.1 Candidatus Aminicenantota bacterium
GACTCGGGCCGGATCGCCGCGGACGTCATGGAGGCCGCCGTCGGCCCGGTCGGTGCCTCGGTCGTCGCGCTGATCATCCTGATGTCCATGACCGGCACGGCCAACGGCCACATCCTGACGACGCCGCGGGTCTTCTACGCCATGGCCAAGGACGGCCTGTTCTTCAAGAGCGTCGGCAAGGTCCATCCCAAGTATTTGACGCCCTATGTCTCCATCCTCATGTTGGCGTCCTGGGCGGCAATCCTCAGCCTGAGCGGGACCTTCGAGCAACTCTATTCCTACGTCATCTTCGGGTACTGGATCTTCATGGGATTGACCGTGGCCGGCGTCATGATTCTCCGAAAGAAACGCCCCGACCGGCCGCGGCCCTACAAAACATGGGGGTATCCGGCGACCCCGATCCTGTTCATCCTGTCCTCGGTCTTCCTGACCGTCAATTCCCTGATCCGGACCTTCTGGAACTCCTTCATCGGGCTGGCCCTGATCGCGCTCGGCCTCCCCGTTTATTTCATCTGGAAAAGCCGCCGGAAAGCCCCGGCCGCCTGAGATCGCTCTCCCGGGAGGCGGAATATGTTCAACCTCGACCTTATCCAGACCGTCGCCTTCGCGGGCGTCGTCCTGTTCATCGGCTACGGCCTCTGCCGCTGGATCCGTCCCCTGTCGCGCTACAACATCCCGGCCCCGGTCGTCGGCGGCCTGATCGTCGCCGTCGCGATTCTGATCGCCCGCCGTTACGGCCTGACCCCGTTTACCTTCGACACGACACTGCGCGATCCCCTCATGATCGCCTTCTTCACGACGATCGGGTTCGGGGCCAGCCTTAAGCTTCTCAAGATCGGCGGGCCTCAGGTCCTCCTCTTCTTCATCATCGCCACGATCGTCGCCGTCTTCCAGAACGTACTGGGCGCCCTGATCGCCCTCCCCTTCGGGCTCAAGCCCCTGTTCGGGGTTCTGGCCGGCTCGGTGACCCTGACCGGAGGCCCGGCCACCGGCCTCGCCTTCGCGCCTCTCTTCGAGAAGGCGGGCGTCCAGGGGGCGGCCGCGATCGCCGTCGCCGCGGCCATGTTCGGGATCGTCAGCGGCGGATTGATCGGCGGCCCGATCGGAACCTTTCTGATCGACCGCCATAAGCTCCGCAAGCCCAAGCTCCATCCCGGCGAAGGGCCGGCCCCGAGCGCGGACGACATCGTCGAAGCCAAGATCCCCGAACCGAAGGAAGCGGCGCCCGCCGGCGAGGACCAAGAGGCGTATGTCCTCCTCAAGAACCTGGTCGTGCTTCTGGTCGCGATGTGGATCGGATCCTGGTTGAGCAAGGGCTTCCAGGCTTTGGGCATCACGCTGCCCGCCTACATCGGGGCCATGTTCGTCGCGGCCATCATCCGGAACTTCGACGACCTGACCCATTGGATCGGCCTCTCCCAGAGAACGCTGGACGATCTCGGCCACATCTCCCTCTCGATTTTCCTCGTCCTGGCCTTGATGACCCTCAGGCTCTGGGACCTGGCGGGCCTGATCCTGCCCCTGGTGTTCGTCCTGATCGGACAGGTCTTGATGATCGCCCTCCTCTGCGTCGGCCCCGTTTTCAAGCTTATGGGGCGCGACTATGAGTCAGCCATCATGAGCGGCGGCTTTTGCGGATTCATGATGGGGACGACCGCCAATTCCATGGCCATCATGAAAGTCCTCGTCGACAAATACGGGCGGGCGCCCCGCGCCTTCCTGGTTGTGCCCATGGTCGGCGCTTTTTTCATCGACTTCACCAATGCCCTGCTGATCACGGTCTGCCTAAATATCTTCAGGTAGACCGCTTCCTCTCGTTCCATGTCGGGCTTGGGATGGGAAGCCGGGATTGCGGCGAGGGAAAAAACAAAATGACCCGTGTAGGGCTCGAACCTACAACCTGCGGATTAAGAGTCCGCTGCTCTACCTATTGAGCTAACGGGCCGGAAAAACGGACATAGTTTAGTCAAACCCGCAGGTCTTGTCAAACTCCCTAGACCCCCAGCCGCGCCATCCGTCCCAGGAATTTCTTAGAGCCGTCAACCGCTGAGAAGGAACTTCTCCAGCCGTTGGAGCATGCCGGGACTGGCCATGAGGATCAGGATATCGCCTTTTTTGAGACGGACATCAGGGCCC
>JALHUR010000422.1 GCA_022867325.1 Candidatus Aminicenantota bacterium
AGGCTGCCTCTTTGTGGCTATGTATCTTCAGGTTGCTGCACGACTTCCGAAGGAGGAACTACCACGGTGTGGCAGGCGCGGTCCCTTCTTCAAGCAGAAATGTTTCAGAACGGTTCGAACTGGGCAGAGTCGTCGAACGGCGATAACTATTTGCAAACGTTGACAATAGGGCTATAGTTTCGCACTTTTTTGAGGTGAAAAAGAAGCCCGATTCTCCTTATATTGGCTTGTGGAAGAAGTCCAAGAAAAGGAGGAATCGGGCTGATGAAAACACGACGAATTATTGCCGAGTATCCTATCACCTGCTGCGTCAGTTTCAATGGAATATTGGCGCTTTTTGCCACGTCCTTCACCGGGCCAACGTTCTCGATCTTTGAAATCCTCGTGACCGGTGCCGTCTTGCTGCATCGTCGCCACACGGTGACGAACATGATCCGGGCCGTCGGCCTTCGCCACTCGCACCACGCGCGCTTCCATCGCTTCTTCAGCCAGGCCCGATGGGACCTGACCGAACTGTGGCGTCACTTCGTCGTGGCGGTGGTCCGCCGGTTCTATGATCCCGACGAGGTGATCGTGGTCGGAGTGGACGATACCGCCGAGAGGAAAACCGGAGGCAAGATCTACGGGACCAGTGTCGTCCACGATAACCGACCGGCGGTGCGCAAGGCCTGGTCGTTCTCCTGGGGACACACGTGGGTGATCGCCAGCATTCTGGTCCGTGCGAAACGGTGGGCGTCCCGCTGGTATGCGTTTCCAGCCCAGATCGCTCTGTATCGAACGCGGCGGCTGTGCCAGGCTCAGAAACGCTGCCATCAGACCAAGGCGGAACTTGCCCTCCAAATCGTCCTCGAGATCGTCTCCTGGCTGCCGGAACGCCTGTTCCTGCTCTTGGTCGACGGGGCCTACGCCAGTGGGACACTGATGCGTCATCTGCCCCCCAACGTTCACGTGGTGGGGAGAATGAGGACCGATGCGGCCGTGTATGACCTGCCCCCGACGCCCGCCCGACGACGGGGTCGGAAGCGACTGAAGGGCTGCCGTCTGCCGACTCCCGAAGAGACGGGCCGCCGTTCGGACGCTCGGTGGGAGCGAGTGACCGTGGACGGTGTCGCATACGAGGTGATGCGGCGGGTCGTTCTGTGGTGGAAGGTGTTCCGAGAGCGGCCGGTGTGGATGGTTCTGTGTCGGCGGCCGGGCGGGAAGGTTCACGCCTTCTACAGCACCGACCTTAAGATGACGGCGGCAAGGGTCGTCGAGTGGTATGCGCGGCGATGGCCGATCGAGATCATGTTTCACGAGGCGAAGGAGCGGATGGGTTTTGAAGAAGCCCAGTGCCGGACGCAGAAGGCCGTGGAGCGGACGGTGCCGTTTCTGTTGCTGGTATTGGGGCTGGTTCAGCATTGGTTTCTTTCCCAGCAGAATCCCGACTTGATCGGGTTTCGGCCCCGGTGGTACGGCAAGCGGCGAGCCCCGGACGTACCGCCGAGTTTCAGCGAGATGCTGGCCGCTTTGCGTCGGACCACCTGGCAGGAACGATTTTTGTGCAGGTCATCTTCCAAGGCAGAAATCCGCAAAACACTGGAGGCGTTGGTACAGATGGCCTCAACCGCAGCGTAAAGTGCGAAACTATAGCCTAAGAACGTGTCTGCTATTCATGCCGCTCAATGACGCTGTTGGCCTCGATGACGCTGCGGACGAAGCGGGTCTCGCGCCGGGGATTCTCCGTGCCCTTGGGATAGAGGTTGAGCAGGATGCCCGAGGTCCTCTCGCCCTGGTCCCGTTCGATCCGAATCTCGCCGATCCATTCGTGCATGTCGCGCCGGAGCGTGATGGCGCTGTCGTAGAACTTGCCGCTCATCCAGTCGTGCTCGACGAGGATCGAGGCGGTCCATTTCGGCGTGAGAAGATAGTCGGCCTGAACGGTCGCGACCGATTGCATGTGGCGGTCGTAGCGGTTGCCGACGAAGAGCGTCCAGCGATCGGAGACGTCGAAGCTCGCGCCGACGTTGGCCACGTTGAAGTGCCCGGCCTCGCTGTCGAGCCTCGCATCGAAGAAGAAGGTGACGCTCTGGAAGGGATTCATGCGCAGGTCGGCGCGGAAATCCGAGAAGCTCTTGCCCGCGTTGTCGCGATGCTTGTTCGGGAAGTAGTCCACGTCGAGATCGAGATCGAGGAAGTCCACGAGCGCGCCGCCGCGATAGGTCTG
>JALHUR010000423.1 GCA_022867325.1 Candidatus Aminicenantota bacterium
CAGGGGACGAGCCCTCGAGGTCCTCCAGAGCTTCCAAGCCCAGGTCTGGAGCGATGTCGTGATCAAAACCGACCGGGGCGAATACGCAGGTATTATCCTGCCCCGATCCGAGACGGCCGACCCCTTGCATATCGTCCTCAAGCTCCATTCGGGTTACAATATCGGGATCCTGGCCGAGGGCATTCAAGCCGTCGAGATCCTGGGTCGCAAGGAGGCCCACTACAAGATCCCAGAGAAGGAGTTCCCCTACGACCCGGTCAAGCCGCGGGTGAAGCTGCTCGGGACGGGCGGCACGATCGCCAGCCGCCTCGACTACCGGACGGGCGCCGTCATACCGGCCTTTTCGCCGGGCGAGCTCTACGGGTCGGTCCCCGAGCTGGCCGATATCTGCAACCTCGAGACCGAGAAGCTGTTCGGCGTCTTCAGCGAGAACATGGGGCCCGAGCAGTACATCGGGACGGCCCGGGCCATCGGCCGCGAGATCGAGAAGGGGGTCGCCGGAATCGTCATCGGCCACGGCACCGACACCATGCACCACACGTCGGCCATCCTGTCCTTCATGATCCAGAACTCGCCGGTGCCGATCGTCATGGTCGGCTCCCAGCGTTCGAGCGACCGGCCGTCCTCCGACGCGGCGCTCAACCTCATGCACAGCGTCAAGACGGCGGCCGAGAGCGACATCGCCGAGGTCATGGTCTGCATGTTCGGGCCGACTTCGGACACCTACGGCCTCCTCCACCGCGGGACGCGCGTCCGCAAGATGCACTCGAGCTACCGCTCGACTTTCCGGACGATCGGGGACATCCCGCTGGCCATGGTCAGCCGGGACAAGATCACGCTGTTGCGCCAGGACTACAAGCGGCGCCGGACCGACAAGAACGTCGTCATCAACACCGCCTTCGAGGAGAAGGTCGCCATCGTCTACTACTACCCCAACATGAAGCCGGACATCATCGACTCCCTGATCGACAACGGCTACCGGGGGATCATCATCGCCGGGACCGGGCTGGGGCACGTCAACAAGCCGCTCTACCCGTCGCTTAAGCGGGCCCAGGACAAAAAGATCGCCGTTTACATGACCGTCCAGACGTTGTGGGGCTACGTTCAGATGTACGTTTACGACACGGGGCGGGACATGATGGAGCTGGGCGTCGTCCCGGCCGCCAACATGCTGCCCGAGGTCGCCTACGTCAAACTGGCCTGGACGCTGGGGCAGACGACGGACCTGGACGAGGTCAAGCGGATCATGCTGACGCCGATCGCGGGCGAGACGACCGAGCGCGAGCCCTCGAACGGATATTTAATTTTTCAGGGCGGCATCCCCGAAGTCGAAGAGTTCATCTCGAAATACAGAAAATAATAAAGGTGACGCTAATCGGTGTCCCCGAATTAAATGGTTTGAACCGGACCGGGATAATTTTATTCAATTCGCTGTCCGGGTAGAAATCATTCAGGCTTGTCGGGTTAATCGGGGACACCGATTAGCGTCACATTTATTAAAGGGCTGTGTTGAACAACAGGCGGGCGGCGAAATTTCCGTCTTCGTATTCCCTTGAATAGAACGCGGCCTGGATGGCGCCAAGGGGCCGCACGGCGATCCCCAATGTCCTTCCATCGATCAAGCGCTGGAGGACCGGCCGCGGGATCGTCAAGTAAGTTTTAGCGCCGTCGCCCTCGCTGACCGGCCAGTCGATAATCATCTGAGGGCAGACGACAAGGTCGGGCGGCGCTCCCCGAAGCAAACTATTCCAGGTGACGGATTCGCGATTCCAGCCCGGTTCCCCGCCCAGGATTTCGACGACCCGGATCAACCCAAAATCGGGGATGTCTTTCGAAGTCCTCTCGACAGAGCGTGTCGTCAGCTCGAGCAGCCCGGAACCCGCCACTTTCTTTCCTGCGAACGTGCCGAAGTTCCAACGAAGGATGACGGACAGATTCCCTCCCACGCTCACGAGAGCGGTTTCTTTATCCCCCTCGCGGACCCTCCACCGGCCGAGGCAGACGTCCGGATTCTCTATGTCGATCACTCCATCCTGGGCAACCGCGATCCCGTGGGCGAACGTCTTCGGGTCCGCGAGCGGAGGATGATAAGGAATCGGCTCCCCCAGATCGGGCCCGGCGCTCGTCGGGTCGACGACGTCGACCTTGAAATAATCGACGTCCAACCGGTACTTCCCCAATCCCCAATCCATGAGGGCGAGTTGGCCGTTGACCGTATCCCCGGGCTCGGCCTGGAAATTCCGGGTCGTCATGCTGATGACGCGCCACTCGTTCGGCTTCGGGAGGTCGAACTCCATGAGATGGGAGTGAAAATCGACGGTCTTCTGGGTGTTGAGGTGGAGGTTGATTCGTCGCGGCGCGTGGCTGGCCCTGACCCGGGCCTCGATGCGGAGCTCATGGCTGAAATCCCGGAGCCGCGCCAAATCCAGCTTCTCCGAGACCTTGTGCTTGATTAGCGCCCACCAGACGTTGCGCCGGTCCTTGGTCGCGTCGACATAAATCGATGCGAAACCGTCCCCCTGCACGAAGTCCATAACCGCGTTTCCCTCTCCCGAAAAGTAGGCCCAGCCCCTGATTCCGTCCGGATCCTTGGGCAGGCCGGGTCCGCGGAAATCGTCAAGGAATTGCCCCGCAGCCGGAAGGCTGACAAGAACGACGGCGGCCAGAAGAAGGGCCGATCGCGCCGGTGTCAAAACGCGTCTCATGGGAATAGTACATTCAGAGCTTCAAGATGATCTTATTGTGGGTCGCAAGCCAGGTCAGGAACAGGACGAAAGCGGTCATGACCGCGGCGTTGGCCATGCCGAGGAGGCCGCCCCGTTCGGCCAGGGGCCAGAAGATCCGTCGGACGTCCACTCTCAGGAGAGACGAGGCGAGGCTCATGAGGGCGCCCAGGATGCCAGGCAGGATGTAGGCCAGGAGCGGGTTGCGGCCGACCGGCTGGAGGAATCCCGCCCAACGCCGCAGGTTTAAAACATCCATAACGACGTAGAACCCGGCCAGGAGCAGGGCGCAGATCCCGGCCGTGGCCAGGGCCCAGGACTCGGTCGCCAGGATCTTGCTGAACCCATGGAGCGGCCGCAAAAGATACGCGGCCGCGACGAGTCCCGCTCCGAATAAGATCATGGTCCGGATCCTTCGCGGATGATCCCGTTCCGTGCCCTCCGGAAGGAAGAGCGTCCCGATGAAGGTGCCGGCCAGGATGATGGCCGTGTGGGAGCCGAAGTTGGCGCCGGCGTCGATGAAACCGTTCTGTAATCCGAGGGCCATTAAAACACCGTGGCGGGTGGCGATGAAGAATACGACGGCGAGGCTCATCATGCCCAGGAGCGTGGTCCTGTTCCCGCGGCTGAGGAGATAGAGGATGCTCGCGGCCAGGTAGGTCCAGCCGATGATCCCCAGGATCCCCCACCAGGAATGCTGGAGCCAGACGATCCGGCCGGCCTCGGTCTCGCCCCGATAGATGACCAGGAGCGCGACAAGGACGACGGCCGAAGCCGCCTTGATCCCCAGCTGAATCGTCCGCCTTCGTTTCGAGGCGCCTTTGGCCGTCATCGTCCACAGCCCGATGACGGCCAGATAAGCCAGCAGAAAAAACGCTTCGCGGCTTATCCCGCTCGCGGCGGCCGAGAAAGTTTCATGGTTGACTTCGACGAGGCCCAGGAAGATGAGGGCGGCCGCCCGGACGGCGAAATGCTTCAGGAGGCGCCAGGTCGAATCGCCCTCGGCCTTCCTCTTGGCCAGGGCGAGCGGGATCGATCCCCCGACGATGAACAGGAAGCCGGGGAAGACGACGTCGGTCAGGGTGAGGGCGTCCATCTCGGCCTTGGTATGCCGGAGGATGAACGGTATCCCGGCCATGGCGGCGATATAATTGACGAAGACCATGGTCAGGATGTCGAAACCCCGGAAGGCGTCCAGGCAGGCCAGGCGCGAGGCGGCTCTCCCCTTCGGAGCGGCGGTTCCGGCGATTTCCATTCCGTTCTCCTAATCGCAAACCGGATCGTTACCCGGCAAATTATCAGCCGACGCCGGTTTTGTCAAACCCTAGGCTCTCCAGCCTGAAGGCTGGCACCCAAGGAGCCGTTGTTTCGGCTCCTTGGGTACTGCAAGGCGGGGCGTGTATAGGGTTGACCCTGAGCCTCGCGTCTCATCCCCGCCCTGAAAGGCGGGGCGTCGCGTCGGCGAACGGGTCAAACGGATTCCCTCCCGGCCGGCAAATGAAGTACAATCCCGCCATGAAGAGAATTTGCGTCTTCTGCGGATCGAGCCCGGGCGCCCGCCCCGAATACGCGGCCGCGGCCCGGGCCCTGGGCGAAGCCCTGCTCGCCCGCAAGCTCGGGCTCGTCTACGGCGGCGGCCGGGTCGGACTCATGTACGAGGTCGCCCGGACCGTGTTCGAGGCGGGCGGCGAGGTCATCGGCGTCATCCCGGCCGGGATGGTCGAGCGCGAACTCGCCTACCGGGAGCTGGCCGACCTCAGGATCGTCGCCTCCATGCACGAGCGGAAAGCGCTGATGGCCGACCTGGCCGACGGCTTCATCGCTCTGCCGGGCGGGCTGGGGACGATCGAGGAGTTCTTCGAGGTCCTGACCTGGGCCCAGCTCGGCATCCACCGGAAACCCTGCGGCGTCCTCAACGCCGGCGGCTATTTCAACCCGCTCATCGCGTTCCTGGACCGCGCCGTCGAGGAAAATTTCATCCAGCCCGAGCACCGGCGCATGATCCTGGCCGAGGAGAGTCCGATCGTGTTGCTCGACCAATTCGAGAGCTACCGGCCGCCGGACGCGGACATGGCCCGCTGGGCGTTGGACATGACAAATCGATAGGCGTGAAGCGTTTTCGGGCAGGCGTGCTTTGATCGAGACTCGAGCGTGGATTCGGATCGCACTCGCGGCGGGGCTCGCCTCGCTCTGTCTGGCGGCAACGGCGCGCGCGGTCCAGGATTCTCCCGCCCTGGAAAAGCCGGAGGAAAAACCCAAGCCCTCCGGGATCTTCAGCCTCTATGTCGAGAACGACGTCTTCGCCGGGACCGACCGCGGCTATACGAACGGATTCCGCTTCGTCTGGGTCTCCCTCGACCTCAACTCCGAGCGGGACCAGGTTCGCCTCCCCGGCTGGCTGGACCGGCTCAGCCGGAAGCTCCCCCCGGTCCAGCCGGCGGGCGCGCGCCGTTTCGTGTCGCTCTCCTTCGGCCAGAACATCTGCACTCCGGACGACATCGCCCGGAGCGACCTCATCGCCGACGACCGGCCCTATGCCGGGATCAGCTACGCCGCCCTCGGCTTCCACGCCCAGGACCGCGCCTTCATGGACACGGTCGAGCTCTACGCAGGGATGGTCGGTCCCGGCTCCCTGGCCGGATGGACCCAGCGCAACCTCCATCGGCTTTTCGGATGGACCTATCCCCGGGGCTGGGCCCACCAGCTCCACGACGAGCCGGTCCTCGGTCTCGTTTACGACCACAAGTGGAAGCTCGAACAGACCGAGGAAACCCGCGGTTTGGGCTGGGACCTGATCGGACACGGCGGCGGCGAGCTTTCGAACATGTGGACGGGACTCCGCACCGGGCTGGAGCTCCGGGGCGGCTGGAACCTGACCAGGGATTTCGGGACGTCCCTGATCCAGCCGGGGAGCGACAGCGCCTCGCTCTTCGAGGAGCGGGACATCCGCCGCAGGGGGCGGAGCCTCTTCGGCTTTCACCTGTTCCTGGCGTTGGAAGGGCAGTGGGTGGCCCGCAACCTGCTCCTGGATGGGAACACCTTCCGGCCGAGCCATCACGTCGAGAAGGAGCCCTTCCTGGCCGGCGCTGCGGCCGGGTTCGCCTTTCGCTATAAGCGATTGAGGTTCAGTTTTTCCTATGTCTATAAGACGCGGGAGTTCACGACCCAGCGGAAAAACAGCCTGTTCGGCTCGCTCAATATCTCATTCGCGCTCAGGCATTAACAGGATTTGAGGTCGCGGACGATCTGGCCGGCCGCGCGCGAGAAGATGGTGATGTCCGTCGCGACGCAGACGAAGCTGAACCCGGCCCGGAGGGCGCTCTCGGCGGCGGCCGTGTCTCCGGCGAAGATCCCGGCCGGGACCCCCCGTTCGGCGCAGGTTTTACGAACCTTGGCGACCGCTTCCAGGACGTCGGCGTCGGCGACCCGGCCCGGCTTCTTGAGGCTGGCCGAGAGGTCGTAGGGGCCGACCAGGACGGCGTCGATGCCGGGGACGGCGATGATCTCCTCGATGTTGCGGACGGCCTCGATATGCTCGATCTGGGCGATGAACGTCGTGTTCCGGTTCGCCTCGACCAGGTACTCCTCGATCTTCATCCCGAACCGGGAAGCCCGGGCGATGCTGATGCTCCGTTCGCCCTCGGGCGGAAACAGGCTCAGCCGGACGACCCGCTCCGCCTCGGCCCTGGTGTTGAGGTGGGGGAAGATGAGGCCGGCGACGCCTGCATCGAGGGCCTTCTTGATCCAGACCTCTTCGTTGGACGGCACCCGGACGACACAGGGACAGCGGTCCCCCACGGTTTGGGCGATGCGCTGGACGGCCAGCGAATCGAGAAGGCCGTGCTCCATGTCAAGGAAGAGCCAGTCGAAGCCCGCGTCGGCGGCGATCTCGGCCAACTCGGGCGCGGGCAGGGTCAGAAGAGTCCCGATCAACTTCTCGCGGTCCAGGAGTTGCTGCTTGAAAAGGATGTGCATGCCGCCACCTCGCCGCTTCTTTATACCAAGACCCGCCGTAAAAGTAAAACGCCTAAGGGCTCGAGGCAGGATACCGATTTGGGGACATGTACCGATTTTCTTATATCGGTTACGTGTCCCCAAATCGGTCTACATAATTCGGGGGACCATAATTCGGGGGACACATCACTTATTTTATTTAAATAAGTGATGTGTCCCCCGAATTATTCTGGTATAAAGGTACTTCCATGTTTAATGGAGGTGATGCCATGAGAAGAAAATTCGTGCTGACGCTCTTGCTGACGGCCGCGTTGGCCGTGTCCCTGTCGGCGGCCTTTAAGAAAGGAGACGTCAGGGTTCACACGCTCGCGAACGGCCTCAAAATTCTGCTGGTCGAGGACCACAACATCCCCAACGTAGCCCTCTACACTTACTTCCGGGTCGGTTCGAGGAACGAGCGGCCCGGCCTGACCGGCGTCTCCCACTTCATCGAGCATATGATGTTTAACGGCACCCCCAAGATCGGGCCCGGCGAGTTCGACCGCCGCATGGAATTCCAGGGCGGGCGCAACAACGCTTTCACCTCCGACGACATGACGGGCTACACGGATTGGTTCCCGGCCGCCGCGCTCGAGGCCATGATCGCGATGGAGGCCGACCGGATCCAGGGACTGGCTTTCGTCCCTGAAGTCTTCGAGTCCGAGCGGGGCGTTATCGCCTCCGAGCGCCGCATGGCCGTCGAGAACAACAACGACGCCATCCTGGGCGAGAACGTCCGGGCCACGGCCATCATGGCCCATCCCTACCACTGGAACGTCATCGGCTGGATGAGCGACATCCAGAGCTGGCGCCGCGACGAGGTCATGGCCTACTACCGGACCTACTACGCCCCGAACAACGCCGTCCTGATCGTCGTGGGCGATTTCGATCCCGCGCCAACGCTCAACCTCATCCGGAAGTATTACGGCCCCATCCCGGCCTATCCGCCGCCTCCTCCGGTTTCTACGGTCGAGCCGCCCCAGATGGGGATCAAGAGCGTCCTTGTCCGCAAGGCGGCCCAGGCCCCGTCCTTCCAGGTTGTCTGGCACGCGCCGAGCGCCAAGGACCCGGACTATCTGCCGCTTTCGATCCTGGCCAAGCCGCTTCTCGAGGGCGAAAGCAGCCGGCTCTACCGCCGCCTGGTGCGCGAAGAACAGCTCGCGATCAGGATCCGCGGCGGGGTCCAGGAAACGATCGACCCCCTCCTGTTCATGATCGACGTCAAGCCGAGGCCGGGCGCCGACCTCGACAGGATCGACCGGGTCATCGAGGAGGAGCTGGCTAAGATCAAGGCCGAAGGCATCACGCCGAAGGAATTCGAAAAAGCCCTGAACATCGTCCGGAGCGACTTCTACATGGAGCTTCAGACGATCGCCGGCAAGGCCGGCCAGTTGGGCGGGGCCGAGCTCCTTTACGACGATTTCGGCAAGCTTTTCACAGTCATGGACGACTACGCGGCCGTCAAGATCGAGCGGATCAAGGAGGTCGCCCTGAAATATTTCCAAGAGAACAACAAAACGATCGGGAAGCTCATCCCCGAGGGAGGTGCCAAGTGAAGAAGCTCGTTCCGACAGCGCTCGCCTTTTTCCTGATCGCCGCCTTGGCCGCCCCCGCGACGCTCGCCGCGGCGGCGCAGCTCCCGGCGCCCGAGAAGATCGTCCTCAAGAACGGGATTATCGTCTATCACCTCAAAAACTCCGCGCTTCCGATCGTGAGCTTCCGGATGGTCATCCGGGGCGCGGGCTCCGCCTTCGAGCCGGCCGAGGCCGAAGGGGCGGCCAACCTGGCGGCGACCCTGATGATGAAGGGCACGGCCAAGATGGACGCCGACGCCGTCGCCGAAGCCGTCGATTTCATGGGCGCCAGCCTGAACATTTCGGCAGCCGAGGAATATCTCCAGGTCTCCGGGGACAGCCTATCCGAGCATTTCCCGCGCCTGATGGAGATCGCCGCCGACTGCCTGACGAGGCCCTCCTTCAAGGAGGAGGAATTCGCCAAGGAACGGGCCAAGCGAATCGACGTTCTGAAGGCGGCTAAGGACAATCCCGGGACGGCCGTCCGTTATTACTTCCAGAAGGCCTATTTCGGCGGCCACCCGCTTGGCCACCTGGCCACGGGAATGGAATCTTCCCTGACGAAGATGACGGTCCAGGCCGTTAAGGATTTTTATGCCAGGCGTCTCCGGCCCAACCGGTCCATAGCGGCGGTCGTCGGCGACATCGATAAGGCCAAGCTCGTCGCGCTCCTCGAATCGACGGTCGGCCGCTGGCCCAACCCGGCTGGCGCGGCGACCGCCGACGCCGTTCCCGCCCTCCCCAAGCCCAAGGGCCGGACCCTTCTCCTCATCGATAAACCGGACGCGAACCAAGCCTATTTCATGCTGGGGGCGCCGGGATACGCCATGGGCGACAAGATCACGGCTGCCGCCTCGGTCATGAACACTCTGTTCGGGGGGCGGTTCACCTCCTGGCTCAACACCGAGCTCCGGATCAAGCGAGGCTTGACCTACGGCGCGAACAGCGGCGTGCGGAACTGGGCGGCCGGCGGGCTGTTTTCGGTCAGCTCCTACACCAAGAACGACAAGATCGGAGAGATGCTCGACATCACCCTCGACCTTCTCAAGAAGGGTGCCGGACAGGGATTCGCTCCCGAGGAAATCGAAAGCAGCCGCAATTACATCCTGGGCCAGTTCCCGCCGACGCTGGAGACCAACGCCAGCAAGGCAGGCGCCTACATCCGCCTGGCCTTCTATAAGCTGGGCTTCGGTTATTATGACAAATATCTGGACGAAGTCGGGAAGACGTCCGCGGAAAACGCAAAGGCCGCCGCCGCCAGGCTCCTCCCCCAGGACGATTTCGTGCTCGTCGTCGTGGGCAAGGCCGAGGAGATCAAGCCCCTGCTCATGAAGTACGGCACTTGGCGGGAGAAAAAGATCACGGACCCGGATTTTTAAATATTTGGGGGCTTCCGGGTTTAGCATGGGTATAGATTGAGCCCCCCGCAGTGAAAGTAGATGGCCGTCTTGAAGTGCTCGATGTTCCGGAAACCACAAGCCATCTGTTTGATTGTCTGAATCTTGCTGTTGATACTCTCGCTCATGG
>JALHUR010000424.1 GCA_022867325.1 Candidatus Aminicenantota bacterium
CACTAAGTGACAAAGTGCAGGTTTGACCCCGGCGATAACCCAGGAGCCGCGCGGGAACTTGGCCGAGACGATAAATTTGGCCTTTTCGGATAGGACCTCCCGTCCCTCCTTGTCGAGTAGGGCGGCCTTGACGGAATAGGTTCCGGGGGCGAGTTGATCCAGCGCGAATTCCTCGAGAAAATCCCGTCGGTTGGCGGAGTCGCGGACGTTTCGGCCCGAAGTTTTCAGGATCTTTTCCCCGCTCATCAGGGAATATTCCAAGCGGCCCTGCTCGACCAATTCGGGGGTCAAGCCGTAAACCTGGAAGAATAGAATCAAACGATCCTTGGCCTGGAAGGTGTTGTTGACGGAAGGATAGAGCTGGATTGACCCGACCTGGAAAGCCCGGCCGGAGCCTCCTGACGCGTCCTTGACGACATTCCCGGCCAGGACGAGCGGGCTCATCCGAAGCAGGCGGCCGTCGGGACCGCTGATTGTGTTTTCGGCCGAAGTGAATTCCTTGGAGACCGTGTTTTCCAACCCCAGGCTCAGGGTATAGATCCCGGCGGCGCGAGGGAAGTCGCCGTAGAGCTCCAGCGAGTTCCCGGCCAGGGTTTTAAGCTCATCCCGGGTCAGTTCGATCGGAGAGAATCTATCGTCCCGGAAGACGACCTTCCCGGCGGCGTCGGTCACCCGAATCTGCGTTCTCAAGCCCGCGAAGTAGCGGTCTTGGAAGTAATCGAAAGCCAGGATTTCGGGCGCGATGATATAATTCGCCAGAAACCGGCCCGAGGGATCCTGAAGAACGTTCAGCCGGGATCTGTTGTCCATGCGATGAACCGAGTGATTAACGCCGCCTCCGGACCGGCGGCTTAAGAACTCCGCGGCATAGCCGTCGTCGATTCTTTTCCGGAGGGACAATTCGATTTCGGCGAGCAGGGCGGCAAAACGCAGCGCATCGCCGGGATCGCGAGAGCCGGGATACGAAGAGATCGAGGCTTCGGCCAGTTCTCCCGTCACCGAGCCGGCCAGGACCTTGTACGCTTTG
The DNA here is from genome assembly GCA_022867325.1 of Candidatus Aminicenantota bacterium. Classification (GTDB taxonomy): domain Bacteria; phylum Acidobacteriota; class Aminicenantia; order Aminicenantales; family JAFGBC01; genus JAFGBC01. The sequence goes on from JALHUR010000424.1 coordinate 1,028, forward strand.
ATGTCGGCCTCGGTCCACTCCGCCGGAAGAGGGATGTCCGTCCCGGCCGCTTCCCCAGCGACCCCGGCTGATCCCCCTTTCCACCTCTCGGGGAAGGGGACGAGGCTTTTGGGGCCGTCCGAGACCGGGTTGTAGAGTTTATACTCCCCGGCCCCATAGGCCTCGAAAAAAAGAAGCCTGAACAGCGACAGCCGCTCGGCCCGGATATCCCGGAGATAATACCAGATTTCGACGGGGCAGATGTCCGGGGTTTCGTACTTCTGGAACTCGAGCGGCGGGCCCAGGGCGATCAGGATTCGGCCGCGCTCGGTCTTCCATCCCGCGATCGATCCTTCCCCGCCGAAACGCTCGTTGGCGTAGGTGATTCTTCTGTAGTGCTCGTCCCGGAATTCGTTCTGGGGCGTGCCGGGCGTCGGGTCCCGCTGTTTCCAGAATTCCTCGATGAACAGGTCCCTGTCCCGGTCCGTCGCCAGCTTCCCGAAGACGTCTTTTTCCGCGCGAGAGATGATATAAACGACTTCCTGGTTGAGCCAGGTCTCGTGCTTTGGAGAAAGCACGGGCGTTTGCTCCGCGGAGAGTCCCGGAGAACAGACGGCGACGACAAGGCCTAAGGTTGCGAGTCGGCATATGTTCATGGATCCCTCTTCTCCCGTTGGCCGGGACATTAGAACCGGACCCTCAGTCCGGCCGCGAAGTTCACTCCGCCGAGATTCAGCGTCGCCCGGCGGCAGTTGAGTTTGCCCGCGGATTCCTCCTCCAAAACGGCCAGGCCGGGGTGTTCTCCTTCTTCCAGATAATAAAGAAATCCCTTCGTTTTGACGGTCCAGGCCTGCAAATTCCACGTTCGGTAATACGTCTCATCGCCCTTGAAGGCGCTGATTTTACCCAAGCGGCCCTGCGCTTCCAGGAAAATCGCCGCCCGCCGATTCAAGCGCATCTCCAGACCTAAGCCTCCCTGAAATCCGAACCCGTGGGCCTTTGTCTTCAGGGAAAGGGTGTTTATGCCTTGAGAGCCGATGAATTCATGGCCGTACTCGAAGGTGACCAGATAGAGCGCGGGCCCGCCATTGACCGCGAGCGTCAGGCGGCGATTGAGGGGATGATCATAATAGAAACCCGGCCTGATGACGAAGACGGTGGCATTCGGGGTGCTCCAGGTTGAATACGTTCGATAAGGGTCGCCGAGGTTGTAGCGAAGAATGCTGGAGGATCTCGCATGAAGGTATTCCAGCCGGAGACCGAGGCCGGTTCGGCGATTGAAGCTATAGACGACGTCTCCGACCATGCTGGTGCCCGCGTGCAGGGATTTGGGGTTGATGTCCTCGGTGATTACGCCGGAGTCGGACGCCATATCGACGATTTGATCAAAAATTCCCGATGTGCCGCTCGTGATGGTGCCGCCGGAAAAAAGCTGGTAGCCTCCCCCCAGATTCAGGCTGATCCCGAAACCCCTGTATTCGCCGGAGACCTGCTTCCAGAAATCCGGCTCCGCTTGGGACTTCTCGACGACATCCACGGCGCTCGACGGGATATAGCCGATGACCAACAAACCTTCCTTCCCGGGCTCGATGATGACGCGATACCAGTCGCCGACCCTGGCGTAGGATTTTAGAATCGTTCCCTTGGCCGCGGCCGAAGCCGTCGGGCTCGACGGATCAGGTCTCAAATGCACCCGGGCCCCGTCGACGGAGACTTTAAGCGTCCAGTCCTCCGCTTCGGCGTTCCAGGCCTGAACGGCGAGCAAGACCAGGCACAGGCCGCCCCCAACGAGACACAATGTTTTTTTTCTCATCCTCAGCGCCCCCTCTTTTCCTGGGTTCGGCCCTCGGATCGGCTCATTTGATCAGCTGGACTCCGAAAAGGCTTTTGGGAGCCGAGTTGTAAGACTCCATTTCCATCGTTCCCGTGCGGGTTTCCCTGTCCGCTGTCAGCCTGATCTGGGCGTTTTCATAGATCTTGCCTTCTCCCCTGCCCTTGTTGTTAACGTCCATCTCGATAACCATGTAAGGATAGCGGCCGTCCATCCTCTGAAAAACATCGACGTCCCAGGCCTGTCTTTCCGTGAACAGCAGGATTTTTCTCCCATTCTCTTTGGGGATGACCTGGGCGACATGGATGACGATCTTCAGGCCCCGGCTGCCGGTGAACACAACGCTCCCTTTATTCGACTCGCGGAAAGCCGTTATGAACGGATCATAGCCCCCCTGTTCCAATAACTGCTGGAGCTGGAAAGCTTCCTGGCCGGTCGTGTAGCCGTCGATCGATATCTGGATTTTAATGGCGGGTTCCGAGTTGGGCCCGCCCCGGGTGAGAAGCCGGGCGTTGTATTTTTCCTGGGCCGACGCGAATCCGGCCATGCTGAAGCCCAGGACGATGCCGACCAGGGCCAGAACCGCAAATTGTCTCCGCATGTTCATGTTCCTCCTTTTAAACTCAAAAAATCCTCCCCAATAGCGGCAGCAAAGTACATGCCAACTACAATCTGGGCAGCCGGTTGTTTCGCGCACTTTGAATTTTACTACAATCGAGGACACTTGTCACCTCAGTGTCCTTTGAGCGAGACGAGCCCCGCCTTCTCGAGGAGCTCGAAAAAGCCCTTGACGGCCGATACGGACACCGGCTGTATCTCCGCGGACACGGCCCGGGCGATCTCGAGGAGGCTCCGCCGGCCGTCGGCGAAGTTCAGGGCTTCGTAGGCGGCGTCCCCTTGGAGCTGAATTCCTTTGACGGCTTCCTCTCCAATCTTCTCGCTGAGATAATCCGGGTCGAGAGGTCCGATAAACTTCTCGTCCCGGACGGGCACGACCCGGGAGGCGGCTTGGTCCTCGGCCGAAAGAGACGGCGCCCCGGGCTTGACCCCCAGCTCGCGGCAGCGTCCCTCATAGACGCCCCGCGCCTCGGCCCGGTAGGCTCCGGCCAAGGCCTCAAGCGGTTTTGTCAGGGGGAAAAGCGATGGGAGCGACCGGCCCGGCCCGGCCAGAATGGCCGCGGACAGGACGGCCCGGATTTCCCTGTCAGTCGCCCGTTCGATGACGTTGAGCGTCTGTCCGTAGGCGGCCAGAAGCGTTTCCGCCGACCCGGCGTCGAGCAGGGCCGCGCAGGCGTCGCGGTAGTCGCCGGCCAGCCGGTCCGGGCCGTGCCGGGCGACGAGCCGCGCCGCGGCCCCGGCTTCGGCGTCGTTCGCTGAGGCGATGAAGAGGGCCGCCCCCAGCGCGATGAAACAGGAGCGGCGGAGCTCGGTCGGGTCGACCTTGTCCATGCTGTCCAGATTCGTGTGGTGGAAGGTGTCTCCCCGGTTGAGCATGACCGACGGCACGGCCAGGGAGCCGTCGTTAAAGACGACATGGTCGCTTCCTCCGCTGTAGGGCAGGACCTCGAACACGAAGGGGTGGTCGCTCCCGGTCAGGCTCTTGAGGGAAAGGCCCGCGGCCAGGCGGGCGAAGTCGCCGACGACATCGGCCAGAAAGCTCGGCCGGGACCAGGGATGGCTGAAGACCTGAAGATATCCGGATGTCTTGTGGAAGTCCTCGCCGATCATGTCGCAGTTGATCGCCGCGATCGTGTTCCGGGTCCGCTCGAGGTGGGCCAGCACGTAGGGTAAGGTTCCGTTGAACTCCGGGACCCACAGGAAGCGGATCGTGCGGCGGGGCGCCGGGACCAGGCCTTTGTCGACCATGGCTCTGAGGGCCCGGGCCATCTCGAGCATGCCGCCCGAGCCGCTGGCGTTGTCGTTGGCGCTCGGCGCGGGATGGCAGAGATGGCCGATGATCAGGACCTCCCGGGCCGGGTCCTCGCTCCCGGGGAAGCTGGCCGTGACGACCTCGATCCGGCTCTCGCTGAACTCGGCCTCGACGTCCGCCTTGAGGACGACCCGCTTCCCCTCCTCGAGCATCTGTTTAAGGCGCCAGCCCTGGAGCTTGGAGACGTTGAAGCCGAACCCGAGCTTGTCTCTCTCCTCCCAGCGCGGCCAGATGGCCGTGTATCGGATCATGTTGGGATAGCCGGGACGCGTCTCGGGAGAGTACCAGGTCACGACTCCCAAGGCCCCGCGTTGGATCACGGCCTCCCGCATGACCTGCCCGCTGGGGCCCGTCGCCAGGACGATCCGTCCCCGAACCTCTTTTTCGCTGTAGGCGTCCTCGCCCAGGCCCGTCCCGACGTCGACGAGTTCGGCCTCGGCGTGCCCGGAGCCGCTGTGTTTGACGAGAGTGAGCGGGACTTCCCGGTAGGAGCACAGCCGCTCCCGGCCGGGCGACACGAGCCAGAGCTCGCCGGACTTGGCCCTCCAGCCGATGACGGACCGGCAGGTCGAATAGCGGAGAGTTCCGTTCGAGGGCCAGCCTTCGACGGCCGCGTCGGAGTAGCCCATCCGCTCGAGCTCGTCCTTGATCATGGCCGCGGCGGCATGGAAGCCGTCCGAAGCCTGAACCCGGTCGAACCGGGAGATCCGCGCCGTCGCGTCGAAAGCGGACTCGCCCGAAACTTCGTCGACGAGCGCTTGGACGAGCTTGGGCGAGGCGAGCGGCCGCTCGGCGGCGCCCATGACGGACGCGCTCGGCGCGGCTAGACAGAAAGCTGCCAGAATAACAATAAACGGCCGGGTCCCTTTTTTCATCACGGTCACCTCTGCTTATAAGGTTAAGAGCGCCGCCCCTAAAAATCAATAGTTAAGGCGTTCTTGACATCGCTCGCCGGCCGGTCCTATAGTCAATTCAAGATGTTCGGACTCTCGAACACATTTCCTGCCGTCGGAGAGGCATAATGAAAACGACCCGCGCCAGATTCGCCGCCGGGCTGCCCCTCGTCATCCTGGCCTGGGCGACGTCCGGCTGTTCGCGGCCGTTCGACGCCCTTCATGAGCTTCAAAGCTATGATGTCGTTTGGGACCGTCCCGGGAACGATTCCAAGGGATCGATGCCCGTCGGAAACGGGGATATCGGGCTGAATGTCTGGGCCGAGGCGGACACCGGCTCGGTCTGTTTTTATATCGGGAAAACCGATTCCTGGGACGAAAACGGCCGGCTTTTGAAATTAACGAAGGTCCGGATCAAGCTCGACCCGAATCCGTTCGGCCCGGGCGTAACTTTTCAGCAGCGGCTTAACCTCGGTGAAGCGACCGTCGAGGTCAGGGGGGGCGCTGAGCCCGATCCGGTACACCTCAATCTCTGGGTCGACGCGAACCATCCGGTCATCCGGATCGAAGCCCGGGTTCCCGAAGGCAGCACGATAGCGGCGGCCATCGAGCCTTGGCGACTGGCGCCCGAGGTCCTCAAGGACGAGCTGGTCAGCGGCCTGAATTTCTATCCGGAGCTGTTCGGCCCGACGGTCGGCCAGCCCGACTTGATTCTCGAGGATTTCTCCAACCGGGTCGTATGGTATCACCGGAACCCCGAGACTCCGTCTTTTGCCAAGAACGTGTCGATGCAGGGCCTGGAGAATTTCCCCGTCGTCGATCCGCTCAAAGACCGGATCTTCGGCGGCGTCATGGAAGGAGACGGATTCGTTAAACGGGACGACAAAACTCTGATTTGCTCGACAGGGTCAACGAGGCGTCTCAACATTCACGTCCTGACCCGCCAGCCGGCCGCTCCCCAAGACTGGCTGGGCGCCGTCGACGAACGAATCCGACGGTTTGCGGATGCGGGTCCGGACCGGGCCCGGGCGGCCCACCTCGCCTGGTGGAATCAATTCTGGAACCGCAGTTGGATCTACGTCGGAAGCGGCGCTTCGGTGAAGACGCCCGCGGGGATCGAGAATGAAGGATTAGTCGTGACCCGGGGCACCATCCTCCAGCGCTTCATCAACGCCTGCGCGGGGCGCGGCCGGTATCCCATCAAGTTCAACGGCTCGATCTTCACGGTCGACGCCGCGGGGACCGAGGGTTTCGCCGATTACCGCCGCTGGGGCCCCGGCTACTGGTGGCAGAACACCCGGCTGCCGTACATGGGGATGCCCGCCGCGGGAGATTTCGACCTGATGGCGCCGTTCTTCAAGATGTATGCCGACCTCCTCCCGCTCTGCCGTTACCGGACCCGGCTTTATTTCGGACACGAGGGCGCCTATTATCCCGAGTGCATCTATTTCTGGGGGACGGTCTTCACCGAAACCTGGGGCGACAAGCCGTTGGCCGAAATGCCCGAGCGCATCCAGGCCAGCGGCTGGCATAAGTACGAATGGGCCGGCGGTCTTGAGATGGCGGCCCAGATGTTCGAGTATTACCTTTACACTCAGGACGAGGCGTTTTGCGCGGAAACGCTCCTGCCGTTCTCGGAAGCCGTGCTGACCTTTTTCGAGCGGCATTACGGCTTCGACGGCAACGGGCGCCTCAGGCTCGATCCCTCCCAGGCCCTCGAAACCTGGTGGGACTGCACCAACGCCCTGCCCGAGGTCGCCGGCCTCCACTATCTGACGAATAAATTGAGGACGGTGCCCCCTCGCCTGGTGCCGGAGGGTTTGAAGAGCCTGCTCGGACGGTTGGAGGCAATCCTGCCCCCTATTCCTACCCGCGAGGTCGACGGCCTGAGGATGCTGGCGCCGGCCGAGCGCTTCGCGAAAAAACAGAACGTCGAAAACCCGGAGCTTTACGCCGTCTATCCCTTTCGGCTTTACGGGGTCGGCAAGCCCGACATCGAACTGGCCGTTCGCGCCCTGGACCATCGAGAGGATCGAGGCCATTTCGGATGGCGGCAGGACGACCTCTTCATGGCGCTCCTCGGGTTGACCGATCAGGCCAGGAAGGGATTGATCGAACGCTGCAGCCGGTGGGACCCAACCCAGCGCTTCCCCGCTTTTTGGGGCCCTAATTATGATTGGACCCCGGACCAGGATCACGGCGGCGTTTTAACCACGACCCTCCAGGTCATGCTTCTTCAGTGCGAGGATAAGGAGATCCGGCTGCTCCCGGCCTGGCCGGCGGACTGGGACGCCGATTTCAAGCTCCGGGCGCCCTACAACACGGTCCTGGAGGGCCGGGTGCGCGGGGGGAAAGTCGTCAAACTCCGGGTGACTCCGCGTTCGCGCCGCCTCGATGTCAAGGAAGGCTCAGTATCCGGAACGAAGGGGAAAGGAGATTGATCATGCCGGGAGCGGCCAAAGATCACTTGTCTCGCCGTGAACTCATCAAGCTTGGCCTCTCGAGCGCCGCGATGACCAGCCTGAACAGCGGCTGTAAGGGCACAACCGAAGGGAGTACGCCGAACCAACCCAACCCTCAGCCCCAGCCCGTCTACCAGCTGACCGACGGCAAATCCTTGTACGACGATTTCGACGGGAACGGCTGCCTGCAGAGCTACGACAACCGGAACCTGGCCGAGACGGGCAGGATCAGCTCAAAAATCTGGCAGGCCTGGACGGGCTGGGGCACGGCCGACGCCGTGCCGAATCCGGTGGACGGCGGGCTGTTGGCGGTCGTCGATGAACAGGGCCGGCGGGTCGAGTACGGCTATCAGGACCGGGCCGTCCAGGAGATCGTCAGCTACCTCGTCGAAAATCCCAGGCCGGTGACGGCCTTCGAAAGAGACGTCCTCCAACGGCTTCTCAACGATCGGGGGAAGGCCGCCGTGGCCGGTCTCGAGGCGAGGGAACTCGACGTCCAGGTCAAGGTCATTCAGTATCTCCTCAACTTCAGGGACGAGCTGTTCAGCGAGCGGGGGCGGGCCCTGGTCGCAGCCCTTTCCGAAACGGAGGCCGGCGGCCTGGAGCGCGAGGGATTGCTGAAGCTGGTCAAGCGGGGCTTCGACGAGACGGAGCTGTTCGTGGTCGCCCAGCTCGCCGCCGAAAAACGGCTCTATGACAGCCTCCAGAACTCGGCCGTCCGTAAAGCCCTGCGGCGCGGGGAGCGCATCCTGCGGGCCGCGGTCGGCTGGCGGACCGAACGGCAGGAAATCAAGTATATTTTTAATTCGGAAGGGAAACTCATCGACGCCGTCCCCCATGTTCCGGGAGAGCCCTATCACGGCGCCCAAAGGCTCCTCTGGATGGGCGCCCGGAACGGATCCTTCCGGACCCGAAACGGGATTCAGGGCATCCAAAAGGGGCGAATCTACGGTATGGCCCAGCCGCTCGGCATGGGCGGGCGCGGATACGTGCTTATGATGACGAACAGCCTGCTCTTGGGCATGTCCTGCAACTGCTGCTGGCCGCTCGAGCTCGAATTCGCGGACTTCAAATCCTTCAGCGCCGATGTCCTGCTCTCCTCCCAGTCGACCTCCCGGAGTCTCTACACCGTGCTCGATTTACACACGACCATCCCCGAGCAGCCGCCTGGCAGGAGTTGGGCCGCCCAGATCGGCATCGGGACAATCGGCGATGATTCCATTCGCCTCATAGGGCAGTGCGTCAACGTGAACACGGGCTATCGATATTTGAAGCGCCTGGGAGACGCCCGGCTCGACCGCTGGTACAACCTCCGGTTCGATATCGTCACACATAAGGACGACAGCGGCGTCCCGGATAACCAGTTCCGGGTGGATTTCTACGTGGACGGGGTCCTGCTTGCCTCAGAGGTCCCCGAGGACGCCGCACTCCTTCTCGACCCGACCCGGACGGGCGTCGGTCCCAAGCGGATCCTCACGGTCTACAACGGAGACGAGAACCGGACGAGCGTCGCCTTCTACGACAACGTCCGGGCCGTCTATAAGGACCGGCTCGGCTGAGCCGGCCGCGGGGCGGGATTTTGAAAAGGAGAGATCGAACATGAGCCGAGGCTCAAGCTTCATCCTCGCGGGGCTTTTCGCCCTGCTTTGCCTTTGGCCGGCGGGCACGTCCGGAACGCCCGCGTCCGGCCCGTCGGGAACGCTGACGGCGCGCGGCACGGTCGAGCGCATCCGGGCGCGGGTCGGCGTCGAATGGCTGAAGGAAACGGTCGACGACTTCAAGGCCGGCGACCCCGACGCGGCCGTCAAGGGGATCGTCGTGACGATGTTCCCGACCTATGAGATCCTGGAGGCCGCCGCGGCTTCGGGCCATAACTTCATCATCTGCCATGAGCCCGCGTTCTATGATCACTTCGACCGGGCCGAGGAGCTGGCCGGGGCCGGCGACAAGGTGCTGGCCGGGAAGAAGGACTTCATCGCCCGGAACGGCCTGGTCATCTGGCGCTTTCACGACCATTGGCATCTCCGCAAGCCGGACGGAATCCTGCAAGGAATGGTCCGCGTCCTGGGCTGGGACGAATTCCGGGATCCCGCAGTCCAAGAACTTTTCCGGATTCCGGAGACGAGCCTGAAGGATTTGGCCACGGAGCTGAAGCGGCGCTTCGGCGCCGGACACGTCCGGGTGATCGGCGACCCGGGCCTGGCCGTAAAGACCGTCGCCTTCCTGCCGGGCGCGCCCGCTTCGATCGAGCAGATGCGGACGCTGGGGCGGAGCGAGGTCGACGCGGTCATCACGGGCGAGACGCGCGAATGGGAGACCCTGGAATACGCCCGCGACGCCGCGGCCGAGGGCAACCCCAAGGCGCTGATCGTGCTGGGCCACGTCCCCTCGGAGGAAGCCGGCATGGAGGAATGCGCCCGCTGGCTCCGGACGTTCATCGGCGAAGTCCCCGTCGTCCACAGGCCTTCGGGCGAGCCCTTCTGGATCCTGAAATAGGCCTTCCCGGCGAGGGGCGTTCGTTTGCTATTTCCCGGCGCCGTTCCGGCCCAGGGCGCTCCGCTTGACGCTATAGCCGAAATAGATGACGAGACCCACAGCCAGCCAGGCCGGAAACCGGAACCAGGTGACGAGGGGCAGGCTGAGCATGAGGTAGCCGCAGAGCAGGATTCCGATGCCGGGAGTCTTGTCGAACGGCGAGGCCGAAAAGGCGACCTTTCCGTATCTTCATGGGTGTGCTCGGCTGCTGAATCGTCGTCAATTTCGTCGTCCTGCTCAAGCGTTCTTTCGACCCCTGTCCGTTCATCCTCCTGAACCTCGTGTTCTCCTGTCTTGCGGCCGTCCGGGCCCCGGTCATCATGAAGAGCCAGGACAGGAGCGTCTACAAAAAGCTCAGATTTTAGAAACTTATTTTACCCGTTCGCCGACGCTACCCCGCCCTGAAAGGCGGGGCTTTGAATCGGAGCCCAGCCTTGCAGCACACATAAGCCGTAAACGGCTTATGTGTACTGCGAAACGCCTGCACTCAGGGCTTCCATGAGGTAGCATGATAGCGAAACGCACCTCCCTGACCTGTAATGCTATGATAGGTTACGCGTCGGACCAAAATCTCTTAAGGAGGTGCGCGGATGTATTTTATCGGTGTCGACCATCACAAGCAAGCTTCACAGATGACAGTCTTAGACCAGGAGGGCCGGGAACTGAAATCGGGG
>JALHUR010000043.1 GCA_022867325.1 Candidatus Aminicenantota bacterium
AAAGGATGATACTCTTTGAGAAAGAGTTCGACCTTTTTCCTGAGGTTGGGGACCCGCCCCGATTTCAGTTCCCGGCCCTCCTGGTCTAAGACTGTCATCTGTGAAGCTTGCTTGTGATGGTCGACACCGATAAAATACATCCGCGCACCTCCTTAAAAGATTTTGGGTCGACGTGTAATCTATCATAACATTACCCGTCAGGGAGGTGCGTTTCGCTATCATGTTACCTCATGGAAGCCATGAGTACAGCAAGGCGGGCTCCGATTTTAAGCCCCGCCTTTCAGGGCGGGGTAGCGTTGGCGAACGGGTCAATAGATGTCTGTCACCAATTCTTCGTAGCATTTCCTTGCGGTCCCGATTGGGTTTGTGTCGCGGCCCCGGAGGATTTACAATAGGGTCGTGCCATGAATAAGCCCGGGACGATCGGAATGTGTGCCGCCGCCCTTCTCGCTTTGTGGTTCTGCGGATCAAAGACCTTCGGTGTCATCATCATCTGCGCCGGAGACAGCATTACCGAAGAAGCCTATCCGCGGTTCCTCCAGCAGATCTTTAAGAAAGAGGGACGGAGGGCGCGCGTCCTCAACTATGGGAAGAGCGGGCACACGACCGGGGAGTATCTGAAGTTCCTGCGCGGCCGGGTCGCAAAGGTCAAGGCCGAGACCCCCGATCTCGTCCTCCTCCAGCTCGGAACGAACGATGTCCGCATCGACGGAGACCGGATCGGCCTCCCGGACTTCGAGCGGAACCTCCGTGAGATCGTCGCGATTTTTCGGGGATGCCGCAACCGAGGCGGCGGACCGACGGCCGTGCTTCTCGCCACAATCCCCCCCAGTCCCGAAAACACGCCCCATCCCTTCAGCCGGGAATCGGCCCGGCGGGTCGTGGAAGAAATAAATCCCGCCGTCAGGGCACTGGCAGCCGAGTTGGCGCTTCCCCTGGTCGATAACTACGCCCTCTTCGCCGGCGCGCCGGAGCTTCTGTCCGACGTTCATCCCTCGCCTGAAGGGTACCGGCGGCTCGCCCTCAATTGGCGCCAGGCCCTCCGCCCCTTCCTGGATTGAAAAAGCCGCCTGGGAAAAAAACGGCCTCCCCCGGCGCGAATTGTCTTGCGGTTTTAAAAGAAAGGTGTTAACATAGTGACAATCAAGGGAGATTTTATCCCAAAAAGCCGGGAGAATTATCCATGAACCGAAGACTGATCAGGCCCAATTTTGCGGAGATCAAAGATAAGATGAACGCCCAAGACCAAGCCAAGAAGAAGATCCATCCCCCGACCGATACCTCCGCCGAGAATTATTATTACCTCAAACAGATGAACAAGAAAACCCCGATGGCGGTCGTCTTCGCAGACGGCCAGGTCATCGAAGGCTACATCGAGTGGTACGACCGCAACACGATTAAGCTCAACCGCGAGAATGCGCCCAACCTCCTCATTTACAAGGCCAACATCAAGTACATCTACAAGCTCGACGAGATGCCGGAAGCCGAGCCCGAGCCCGAGGCCGCGGAGGAAGCCAAGAAGAAGAAAAAATGAGGATCCCCCGGATCGGGATCAGCCTGGGCGATCCGGGCGGCATCGGGCCTGAAATCATCCTCAAGTCCATCAGCGGGGACACGTCTCTCCCCGAGGCCGCCTACGTCGTGTTCGGTGACGCCTGGGTTCTCGAAAACGAAGCGAAGCGTCTGGGCATCAAGACGGAATTATCCCGCTGGCGGGAGGAAACGGGCCCATCCGCCCCCGGCCTGTTTTTCCACGACGTCCGGACGCCCCTGACCAAGGTCGGCGCGGGATCGGCCGCGAAGGAGAACGGCGAAGCCTCGTTCCTGTATTTCGAGGCGGCCGTCGAGAAAGCCAAGCGGGGCGCGCTGGACGGATTGGTCACGGCCCCCATCTCAAAAAGCTCCTGGGATCTGGCCGGCTTCCGCTGGCGCGGCCATACGGAATACCTGGAGCAGGTCTACCCCGGGGCGATCATGACTTTCTGGTCGGAGCTGCTCAACGTCGCCCTTCTCAGCCACCATCTTCCTCTTTGGGAAGCGTTGGGAAAGATTCGGAAAGACGTCCTGCTCGGTTTTCTCAGAGGTCTTCACGCGGCGTTGGAACGCGCCCGGCCCGGCCGATGCGAGCTCCTGATGGCCGGCCTCAATCCTCACGCCGGAGAAGAAGGGTTGATGGGGATGGAGGAAATTCGGGAGATCATGCCTGCGATCGCGGCGGCCCGGTCCGAGGGGATCCGCGTCTCCGGTCCCTGCCCCCCCGACACGGTTTTTTTCAAGGCCCTCGATCGCGCCGACACGGTCGTCGTCGCCCTCTACCACGACCAGGGATTGATCGCCTTCAAGACGGTCGCCTTCGAGAGCGGCGTCAACGCGACGCTGGGTATGCCGTTCATCCGGACCTCCCCGGATCACGGAACGGCCTTCGATATCGCGGGCAAGGGCGTCGCCAGCGCCCGGAGCATGATTGCGGCCATCGCGCTGGCCCACGAATTCGTCCGCTCTACCGTCGACTCCGGATGACGGCGGCCGAATTCCCCTCCCCGAGAGTCCGACCGGCGGCCTCGCTTAGAACCTCTCCGGACAGCCCTTCCAATTCCCGATTGAGATCTACGGGGACGATCCCGAGCTGGACCGCGCGCCCCAGCGAAAAAGCGTATCCGTAGATATTGTTCGCGAGCGCCGCGCGGGGCCAGGGCGCGATTCCGAGCATGAATCCGAAGACGTTGCGGACCATGACGAGGTCCGCGCGGCGCAGCGGCCCGGCCGCGGCCGACCGGACGAAACCGGCCAGACCCCGGAGAGCTTCGGCGGGACTCCCGTTTTCTTCGAGCGTCAGGGTCAGCCTAAGGATCCCGGGATCGTCGAGGACGGCATAATGGATTGAGATCGTTCCGGCGCGAAACCCGCTCGCGGCCGCGCTCAACCGCCCGGCCAGAACCAGGAAAGAAGCGAAGTCCCGTTCCCGCGGCGCCGGAGCTCGGAACGCGAGGCAGACGGCCGGAGGCGACGCGACACGGGCTCGGCCGGCGGGGAGGGTTCGAGGGGACGGAGATTGGGGCGGACCGGGTTCGGCTGTCGCCGGGGCCGATTCGCCGCCGGGGATATTCGAGAAATAGCCCTCGACTAGGCGCCTGGCTTTCTCGGCCTGAAAAGGGCCCGCCGCGACAAGGAGGG
>JALHUR010000425.1 GCA_022867325.1 Candidatus Aminicenantota bacterium
CCATGAGCGAGAGTATCAACAGCAAGATTCAGACAATCAAACAGATGGCTTGTGGTTTCCGGAACATCGAGCACTTCAAGACGGCCATCTACTTTCACTGCGGGGGGCTCAATCTATACCCATGCTAAACCCGGAAGCCCCATATTTAGGAGGCAGTCCATTATAAAAAAGGTGACGCTAATGTGTTTCCCCAATTTAATGGAGTTCATGAAAAAAGGGACATGGTTAAGCGTCACCATTTAGGAGGCAGGCAATGAAGAAGAGCGGACGGGCCCTTTTGACCGCGATCCTTCTCATTCCGGCGGCGGCGGCGGCTTTTTCCCAGTCGCTGCCGACCGGGAAACCCGAGGAGGTCGGGATGTCCTCGGCCCGGCTGGACCGGGTCCACGAGATCATCAGGGCGGCCGTCGCCAATAAAGAGTTTCCGGGCGCCGTGCTGCTGGTGGCCCGCAAGGGGAAGGTCGTGCTCAGAGAAGCCTACGGCCTGAGCCGGCTTATCCCCGAGGAAAAGCCCATGACGCCTGACCTCATTTTCGACCTCGCCTCGGTCAGCAAGCCCGTGGCCACGGCGACCTCGATCATGATCTTGGTCGAGCAGGGCCGGATCCGGCTCTGGGACAGGGTCAATCTCTATGTTCCGGAGTTCACGGCCTACATCCGGGAGGGCGGGATTCCGGACGAGGACGCCCGGCTCTGGCACCTCCTGACCCACACCTCGGGCCTGCCTCCCTATACGGACGCAGCCGAAGCCGAAAAACTCTACGGAAAGCCCTGCCCGACCGAGACGCTCGTCAAGCACATCGCCCAGCTCCGCAAGACGGACCCGCCCGGCAAGACCTTCACCTACAGCTGCCTGGGCTACATTACGCTAGCCCATATCTTGAACAAGGTCACGGGGCAGACGCTGGCCGAGTTCGCCGCGGAGAACATTTTCGGCCCTTTGAAGATGGAGCATACATTCTATAATCCGCCCGTTAAATACCGGGACCTCTGCGTCCCGACTCAGGTGGTGGAAGGATCCGTCCTCCAAGGAGTCGTCCACGATCCCCTGGCGCGTCTCCAGGGAGGGATTTCCGGCAACGCGGGCCTGTTTTCGACGGCCGACGACCTGGCCGTTTTCGGGCAGATGATGCTCGAGGGCGGCGAATACAGGGGCGTCAGGATCCTCAGCCCGCTGGCCGTCGAACGGATGACCGAAATATTTCCCAAAGTCAGCCTGTCGGGGCGGGGGCTGGGCTGGGACCTGGATTCGGACTACGCGACGAACGGGGGCGACCTGTTCGGGCCGCTGTCCTACGGCCACTCCGGGTACACCGGGACGTCCCTGTGGATCGATCCCGAGACGGGGACGACGGTCGTCTTCCTGACCAACCGGGTCCATCCCGACGACAAGGGCGACGTCCTCGCCCTCCGCAGCAAGGTCGCCAACGTCGTGGCCGCCTCCATCATCCGCAAATAAGCCCTCGTTAGATAGGGTCTGCTGAAAAACCCCCTAACATTCCGTAAGCAATTGACATCATTGTAAATGTATGAGATATTGCGGATTGATCCAGGCTTCAAATGCACGATTTTTACGGACACCCCCTCGAAAACCGTGCACTTCCACACGGAG
>JALHUR010000426.1 GCA_022867325.1 Candidatus Aminicenantota bacterium
ATTACAGTGCGCTCAGAGGCGCGGATAGAAGGGTGGTTCAAGAAACCGAGGCAGCCATAAGAAGGAAAGAAGATGAAGAAAAAAGAAAAGCCGCGGGGGGCTTGCGTTTCGCCATCATAGAAGTGTCGAGGGGTTGACAAATCCCGCCCGTAAAATTAATATAATCTGCGCCGCAAGGCCGAATGGCAAGGTAGCTCAGCAGGTAGAGCGAGGGACTGAAAATCCCTGCGTCGGCGGTTCGATTCCGTCCCTTGCCATTTTTTTTGCATGAGCGCGGCCCACTGCATCGCTCCTATCGTCGAGACCGGCGGATCTGCGGGCGATCGAACAAATTTGCTAAGATCGAGTTTGAAAGCGGAATCCGTGAAAAATAGGCTCATCCTTTTATGGTGGGTTTTCGCGATTCTGGCGGCGGCCGCCCCGGCCTGGGCGGTCGCGGTTCCGGTCAATAGACCTGGCCGATGCCGCGCCTATAAAAAGCCGGAACTGCCCGGCCCAGGATAGGACAAGGAGGCGGATGGAACGAACTGTGTCCGATGAGGCCGGTTAGGGCTGGTTCGTATTCCGGAGCCGGCTCTTGCGCCGCCCGTACCCGAAATAGATCGCGAAACCGAGGACGAGCCAGACCAGGAGCCGGATCCAAGTGTCCCGGGGCAGGCTGATCATCAAGTACAGGCAGGATAAAATTCCCAACACTGGGACGAAGGGGACCCAGGGTGTCTTGAACGGCCGGTGAAGATCCGGCCTCTTATATCTCAGGACGAGGACTCCCCCGCAAACGATCATGAAGGCCATCAGGGTGCCGATGCTGACCAGCTCGCCCACGATCCCGATCGGCAGGAGCGCAGCCAGGACGGCCACCACGACGCCGGTAGCGATCGTCGTGACGTAGGGCGTCCGGAACCGGGGATGGACCCGCGCGGCGGCTCGGGGCAGGAGACCGTCGTTGGCCATGGCGAAGAAGATCCGGGGCTGGCCCAAGAGCTGGACGAGGATGACCGAGGTCAGGCCGGCCACGGCCCCGATTTTAACCAGGACTTGGAGCCAGGGAAGCTTCATGGCATCGATGGCGACGGCCACCGGGGCCGCGACGTTGAGTTCCGTGTAGGGAACGACACCGGTCATGACGAGCGAAACGATGATATAGATGACCGTGCAGATCGAGAGGCTTCCCAGGATGCCGAAGGGCATATCCTTCTGGGGATTCCGGGCCTCCTGGGCCGTCGTCGAGACGGCGTCGAACCCCAGGTAGGCGAAGAAGATGACGCCCGCGCCCCGCAGGACCCCGCTCCAGCCGAAGAACCCGAACGATCCTTTGTTGGCCGGGATGAACGGCTTCCAGAGTTCGGGCTTGATGAAGGCCAGGCCGACCACGACAAAAATAACGATGACTATGACCTTGACGACGACGATGCCCGCGTTGACCCTGGCCGACTCGCGGATCCCGATGACAAGGAGCGTCATGATCAGGAGCACTATGAAGGAGGCCGGAAGGTTGATCCAGGCGCCGGTCGCCGTCCATTGGCCGGACTCGGGATTGAAGGCGTAGGGAGCGGAGGTCAGCTTCTCGGGAAGGGCAATGCCGATGTCACGCAGGAGGCTCGTGACGTAGCCCGACCAGCCGATCGATACGGCCGTCGCGCCCAACGAATACTCGAGGATGAGGTCCCAGCCGATGATCCAGGCCACGAATTCGCCCAAGGTGTAATAGGCGTACGTGTAGGCGCTCCCCGAGATCGGGATCATCGAAGCGAACTCGGCGTAACAGAGGCCCGCCAGCGCGCAGGCGATCCCGGCCAGGACGAAAGAGAGGACGATGGCCGGTCCGGCATACTGGGCCGCCGCGTGTCCGGTCAGGACGAAGATGCCGGCGCCGATAATGGCCCCGACGCCGAGGAGGAGGAGGTGCCAAGGTCCCAGGACCCGCCGCAGCCCGTGGATGTCATCGCGCGTTTCCTCGTGGACCTTCTCGATGTCTTTCGTGATGAACAGGCTCTTCATGGCGCGTCCTTTCGGGTCGAGGGCAGGTCGTTCCGGGTCAATCCCGGCTTAAACGGTCGATGAGGG
>JALHUR010000427.1 GCA_022867325.1 Candidatus Aminicenantota bacterium
GCAGGGTCCCCCTCCGGGGACGCCGTTGGCCTGTCCACCTCGCCGTCCTCATCGCGGGGTGTCTTGTCCTCTCAACCCTTGAATCGCTCCTCTCCTTCGGACTCTATCGTCTCCTGCTCGAGCCGATCGTTAACCTTCCCCCTTCGGAAGGGCTCTTTCTCAAAGACGCCTGGCTGACGACCCTGAATTATCTCCACAACAACATCGTGACCTACCTCATCATCCTGGGGTCCGTCTGGGGCCTCGACTATCTCCGCATGTACCGCGAGAGGGAACTGGCCGCCAGCCGGCTCGAGGCCGAATTGGCCCAGGCTAATCTTCAGGTCTTGAGATCCCAAGTCCATCCCCATTTTCTGTTCAACACGCTGCACATGATATCGGCGGTCGTCTATCAGGATCCCCGCTTGGCGGACCGGATGATCGGCCGCCTGAGCGACCTTCTTCGCGCCACCCTTCAAGAGCCGGACACCCAGAAAATCCCCCTCCGGAACGAGCTCGACTTATTGGCCCTTTACCTGGACATTATGAAAGTGCGTTTCGGCGACAGGCTCGCCGTCAAGTACGACGTCGCGCCGGAAACGCTCTCGGCCCTCATCCCGAGCTTCAGCCTGCAACCGCTCGTGGAAAACGCCATCAAGCACGGCCTCATGCCCCGTAACGAGGGGGGGACGGTCCTGATCTCGGCCAGCCGGAACAACGGAAGGCTTGTCGTCCGGGTCTCCGACGACGGATTGGGCTTCAAAGACGAGCCCCGGACGCTCTTGGATAAAGGGGTCGGGCTGAAAAATATCCAGAGCCGCCTCCGGAGCCTTTACGGATCGGACGGCGTCTTCTCTTTTCAAAACAGGACCGAAGGCGGAGCCCAGATCGTCTTCGACATTCCCTTTGAAAACGAGGTCGCTTGATCGCATGATCGAAGAAAGGGCCTAGGACATGGCGATCCGGACGGTCATCGTCGACGACGAATTATATGCCCGCCAGAAAATCCGGGAATTTCTTCGCTCGGAGAAAGACGTCGACGTCGTCGGCGAGGCCGGCAACGGGTCGGACGCGATTAAAATCATCCGGGCGGAAAAGCCCGACCTCGTTTTCCTGGACGTCCAGATGCCGGAGCCGGACGGCTTCGGCGTGGTCGAGGCCCTGGATCAGGAGCCTTTACCTCACATTGTATTCGCCACGGCCTACAATCACTACGCGCTCCGCGCCTTCGAGATCAACGCCCTGGATTACCTGCTCAAGCCGTTCGATCAGGACCGCTTCCGGGAATCGCTGAAGCGCGCCCGGCGCATGATCGGGATGGAAAAGAACCAGGAGGATTTTAGGGCCAGGATCAAAAGCCTGATCGAGGACGTCCGGACGGAAAGCCCTTACCTCAGAAAATTTCTCGTCCAGTCCAAACGGGGAATCCGCTTCCTCAAAGCGGAGGACGTCCTTTGGATCGAGGCGTCCGGGAGCTACGCCGCCCTCCATACCGAAACGGGGGAACACCTTCTCCACGAGACCTTGAGCGATCTCGAGAAAAAGCTGAACCCCCGCATGTTCATCCGCACGCACAGGTCTTTCATCGTCAACCTGGAATCCATCCAGGAAGTCCAGCCCTATTTCCACGGCGAATCCGTCATCATCCTCAACAACAACCGGCGCATCAACGTCAGCCGGAGTTACCGCGAGAATTTCCGCAAGATTCTCGACGGCCGGTTCTAGGGCGTTACAAAAATCTGGACTCTCCCTAGCTCTTGAACCGGGACCGTTCGGGACCCGTCCGGGCCCGTCCGCATCCCCATTTGGCCGCTTCGGAGAAAAACGGTTCCCCCGGGCTGAATTCTCCCCTATCTTTATATTGTCGTTGACGAGGAGTCCGGCCGGCGAACGAGGTTCGGACGCCGCCGACCCCGAAACTGAAGAGAACGCTCATGAAAAAAGACGCGCTGGCCGTTTCCCTCAATAACATCGACGCCTGCGTCGAATTGATCAGCGAGGGCAAGCCGGCCCCGGTCATGCAGATCATGGAAGAGCTGGAGCGGGATGTGATTTCCCAAGCCTTGATTATGACCCATGCCAACATCCGCGGGGCGGCCTTCCTCTTGGGAATGAAGTACACGACGTTGTACGCGAAGATCAGAAAGCACGGACTTCGGTTGACGAAAGCGGTCCGCTTTTGTCAGAATTCTTCCGACTCGGACGTTGAATGGTTGGATCGCTGACCAGAGCCTATTTCGCGGTTTTTAGTTTTTCCAGGAACGGGGCGTTCAAGCTGCTCGACGAGAAAAAGACCACTCCGTCGGCGCCGAGAGTCCCGCTGATCCTCATCTGTTCGAGCATGCCCTCGGGCGTGTTCTGGTTGTGAGAGGTGCCGATGCCTATCCCGGGGCAGACTTGGCAAAATCCCTTCCCGTAGGCCACGGCCTCGCGGGCGAGCTTCTCGAATAAGCCGGCGTTGTTGGAGTAGAGCATGGGACAGAGCATATCCACGAGCCGCTCGCGGGCCCAGGCCGGCCAATCCTGCCCGATAAGGACGCTGGCGTTCGTAGCGTCCGGAAAGACCGCGGCGCTGATTCTGACGCCGCGCCCCGTCGTCGCGAGAGCGCTCTTGAGCTCCCGGACGAATACGGTCACTCTGTCCCTGTTCCAGTTGAGCCACTCGTTCCAGGCCATGTTGCCCGAATCGCGGGCCTTGACCGCGGCCATGTCGATCCCCGAATCTTGCTTGAACAGCCGGAGCGTCTCCGGGTCGAAGCTGAAATAGGGCTCCGCCGGTTCGCAGGGATAGCGGATGTAATCAAGGTGGATCCAGTCGACGCCGTACTTGCGGACGACCTCGAGCATCAGGCTGATTTCATACTCGCGGACGACCGGGAGGGCGGGGTTGACCGCGCCGACCATTTCCCTTTGGGGACCCGCGATCAGCCATTCGGGATGCTCCCGGACCCGCCCCAGGATGGACGACTCGGGGAATACGCAGAACCAGGGGTGGACCTCCATCTTCCTCTTTCTCGCTTCGGCCAGGAAAACCTCGAAGAAATCCCAATTCCAGGCCCGGTCGGGAACGCCGATCTCGCCTGCGTAATAGACATGCCCGGAGGTGTCCTTGACGAGCATGACGAGCGTGTTGATCCCGGCCTTCGCGTACTCGTCGAGCGTCGTCCGGATCTTTTCGAGAGCGGCCGTTTTTTCCGGGCCGAAGAAGCCCGGATGCATCCAAACCCCGCGGATGGGCATGGACGGCGACGAATCCGCCGCGCCGAGAGAGGAAACCGGAATGGAAGCCCAAGCGACCGCCGTCAGAAAAAATGCCAGGGCTTTCTTGCTCATGTTCACTCCAAGCAGGCTCTCAACAAGCTTATAATTCGGCAAAAAGAGCCCACGCCGGGCTCAACTTAACATGTGCCTTCGGACTGTTCAGAGTCAGCTTTTGGCGCAGTTGTCCCGAAGGCGAATCTTGAGCGAGCTGATTTTGTCGTTCCAACCCGGTCCGACGAGGCTGGAAACGGACATGAGCGACGTGCCGGTGGCCGCATAGCTGCCCTTGTTTCCCACGTATTTGATGTCCTGCCAGAACGTGACGCAGACATTTTTGCCCACTTTCAGAGAGGATATCCTGTCATTCCAATTCACCTTCGGATCGGTTTCGACATAGATCGCGCGAAGGTCGTTGTTGTCCCTGTCGTTGTAGTACATGAACCAATGACCACCGTAATTGATGTCTTCGAAAAAGATCACGGCATTATCCGGAATGGGATCGGGGACGGGAGGAATTTCGCCGGCCGTATTGGTTTTGGGACCAGCTGCCCCCGTTACAAGAAGAGCCGCCGTCAGGATAAGACCAAAGCTTAATAAAAAGGACCATGAATGTTTGTAAAGCATAGCTGTCTCCTTTCGGGATAGGATTCTCCTTTTTTCGCGGCGTATGGAATGGCCGCTCGGCGCGATGAATCTCCCCTCCTAACCATGCCGGAAATATATCGCAGACTGTGCGGCGATGTCAACCCATCGACTCCCCGGCATGAATGCCGGGGAGTCGAGCGGTTGACATCCTCTCTCCCGACAAAATATATTGAGGCCGGATAATGTCTTTTCGAGGAGGGACCATGAAGAAGACAAAGCCATCCTTCTCTAAGATTCTCTCCGGAGCCGTCGCGGCCTTCATTGTTCTCAGCGCCGCGGCGGGACCGGCGGCGATTTTTGCGGATCAAACGGCGCCTCAGCCTCCAGTCGTCAAGGTCGGCTTGTTCGGCATCGGGCTCGACACCTACTGGGGTCAGTTCGCGGGCCTGAAGGACCGGCTGGAGGGATACCGGAGACTCATTCAAGAAAAGCTCGCCGCGGCCGGGGCCGAAGTCGTTTCGGCCGGCTTGGTCGACTCCGTCGACAAGGCGCGCGAAGCCGCCGCCCTCTTTAAAACCCTCGACGTCCGCGTCCTATTCCTGTATGTTTCGACCTACGCCCTGTCCTCGACGGTCCTTCCCGTCGTCCGGGAAACCGGCCTCCCGGTCATCGTCCTCAACCTCCAGCCCGCCAGAGCCATCGACTATGCCCGGTTCAACGCCCGGGGCGACAGGGGAAAAATGACGGGAGAATGGCTGGCCTTCTGCCAGGCCTGTTCGATCCCTGAGATCGCGAGCGTCTTCAACCGGGCCGCGGTCCCCTTTCGGCAGATCACCGGCACCCTGGACGATTCCGAAGCCTGGGCCGAGATCGGCGCCTGGGTCGAGGCCGCCCGCACGGCCGAAGTCCTGGCCGGAAGCCGGCTCGGCATCCTCGGCCTCTACTACAACGGAATGCTCGACGTCTACACCGATCCGACCCTAGTCTCGGCCTCGTTCGGAACGGTCGTCGAGCACCTCGAGATCGGCGACCTGAAGGTCCGGCGGGACAAAGCGGCCAAGGCGGAGATCGCGGCGAAGGTCCGCGAGATCCGGGACGCCTTCGACGTTCTCCAGGAATGCGCCCCGGCCGAAATCGAGCGGGCGGCCCGGACCGCCTGCGCTCTCGACAGACTCGTCGCCGACAAGCGTCTGGGCGCTCTGGCCTATTATTATGAAGGCACGCCGGGCGGAGACGAGGAGGACATCGTGACCTCGGTCATCGCCGGCACCTCGCTCCTGACCGCCCGCCACGTCCCCGTCGCCGGCGAGTGCGAAATCAAGAACGCGATGGCCATGAAGATCATGGACGCCTTCGGCGCGGGCGGCTCCTTCCGCGAATTCTACGCCATGGACTTCGACGAAAGCGTCATCCTGATGGGCCACGACGGGCCCGGCCACATCGCCATCGCCGAGGGCAAGCCCATCCTCAAACCCTTGGGCGTATTCCACGGAAAGCCCGGAAAAGGGTTGTCGGTCGAGATGAAGGTCAAGACCGGGCCGGTGACGCTCTTGGCCGTAGTCCAAACGCGGGAAGGCCGGCTCAAGCTCCTGGCGGCCGAGGGCGAGGCCGTCCCCGGTCCCATCCTCGAAATAGGGAACACGAACAGCCGCTATAAATTTCCGCTCGGGGTCAAGGGATTTATCGAGGCCTGGAGCCGGGAGGGCCCGGCCCACCACTGTGCGATCGGGGTCGGCCATATCGCCTCCAAGATCGAGAAGTTGGCTTCGCTGCTGGGGCTGGAGTTTAAACGGGTGTGACGATTTATCAGAGCAAACATTCGCTCGCCGAACCCCGAATTTATTGCGCGGCTACTCGAAGGGAGCATTTCAGCGACGGCTTTTTCTAACGATAAGCTTGAATTCGAAATTAATAGCTGATATTAATTACTCAAGGTGGTAAAAATGCCAATCCGGAGGATCGTTTCAGCCATCGTTGCGATTATGTGCATCGGAATGGTGTCCGCCCCCGCCTTCGGGATCGACATCCAGCTCACGGTCAAAAATCGCGAGGCTTCCGCGCGCAAGCAGCAGCCGGTCACATCGGGAATCCCCTTCGCCCAGGGCGCCCTGGCCAACGTCTCGAAGGTCCGCCTCCTCAAGGGCGGCGCCGAGATTCCGGCCCAGTTCCTGCGCACGGCCGTCTGGCCCGACGGCAGCGTCCGCTGGCTTCTGGCCGATTTCCAGGTCGACCTCGCCGCCTCGGGAACGGCCTCGCTGACTCTCCAGACCGGAAAAGCCCCCCAGTCCGTCCAAGGGATCACCGTTTCCGACCAGTCCGGCGAGATCGTCGTCAACACGAGGGCGACGAAATTTACTTTCAAAAAATCGGAATTCGCCGTCGGCGGATTGCGCTTCGAAGTCACCTCGAAGGGCAAGATCTACCGGGCCGTTCCCGCCTCGGACGGCTGGACCGTCGAGGAGAAGGGCCCGATGAAAGCCGTCCTGTGCGTCGACGGCGGCTGGACGCCGACACTCCTCAACACGCTCGTCGGCTTCCGGGCCCGTCTTGTTTTTTACCTCGACCGGAGCGACGTCCGCGTCTTCCTGACGTTCCGCAACAACAACTCCTATGGTTGGGAAACAGGGCGGCAGTCCGACCTTGTCCTGAGCGGGGCCGCCTTCGGCGCTAAGCTGTTGTCTTCCGGCGGAAGCTATACGTTCGGAGGCGGCGTCGAAAAAACTTGGGAGCTCGTCCGCCCCTTCTCAGGTTCGCCCGTGATCGTCGAAAGCCGCTACACGGAGAACGGAACGGTCGCGCCGGGCTACAAGGCCGCCCCTCCCCTCGCCGCGGTCACTCCCGCCTACGCCGCGAAAACCCGCGCCTGGGGCCCGATCATGCTCCCGCTCTCGGGCTTTCCGGCCTCAGAACAAGCCGACTACGACCGGTTCGAGAAAATCCAGCGGGCGAAGGTCATCAAGGCCGACCTCGAGAATCCGCCCAATACGCGCGGCATCACGCTCTGGAAACACCTCGCCCAGGACCTCCGGAACTGGCATGACTACGGGGACCTCCGCTGGGGCGGCGACTTTGGAGAGCTCTCGGGCAACCATTACGACTGGAGCTACGGAATGTTCCTTCACTTCCTGAGGACGGGCCGGCTCGAATTCGCCGACGCCGCCCGGGTCTTCGCCCGGCATGAGATCGATATGGATATCTACCACACGACGGCCGACGGAGAAGCCTTCAACCTGCAGAAAAACTGGGAGTCGCGGCCGTCGCACGACAACCCCGCCAACGAATTTGGAGGCGGCCGGCCCAGCCACACCTGGAGCCACGGCTATGCTTTGGATTGGCTTCTGACCGGCGACCGGCGCGGCCTCGACGGCTTCGAGGAGATCCTCGACGGCGTCCGCCGCTACGTCTACGACTCCTTCAACGAGAACGGCTATATCAACACTAACGAGCTCCGCATCCAGGGCTGGCTGGTCGAAAACCTGATCGCGCTCTACCGGATCGATCCCAAGGCCGTCTTGAAGACGACAAGCAGCGGCTCGAAGACGGTCCCCCAGGCCGTCAAGGACGTCCTCAAGTCGGTCTTCGACCTGGAGGCCGCGGCCGGCCGGCAGGGCTTCGTCTATGCCGGGGACCCGGCCGATTCGAACACGCGCCAGCCGCTCATGAACTGCTACGTCCTGGAGCCCCTGATTCACGCCCACGAAGACATCTTCAAGAAAGCGGACCCGGCCTACGCCGCCAAGCTCCTGGCGCTCATCCGCCGCATGACCGACTGGCTGATGACGATCACTTACGGCGGAGACACGAACGGCGACGGGGATTATCGCCCCCTCCAGATTCCCTACTGGATCGATA
This sequence comes from Candidatus Aminicenantota bacterium, assembly GCA_022867325.1. Lineage (GTDB taxonomy): Bacteria > Acidobacteriota > Aminicenantia > Aminicenantales > JAFGBC01 > JAFGBC01. The sequence goes on from JALHUR010000427.1 coordinate 7,678, forward strand.
TCACTAAACCCGACGAACGCGAGGGGCAGATCCCCTACATCCTGATGGCGGCCAACGCGGCGGGATACTGCTACCTCAATACCAAGCAATCCTCCTACCGGGACTATGTCAAGGCCGCGTTCCGCGACTACATCCGTTTTCTCGGCGTCACGGGCGGCGACAGCTACGTCAATCCATCTCTTCGGACCCCGACCTGTTACAACTCGGTCATCTACACCGACACGGAATCCAAGATCCACGGATGGTCCAGCCGCTACGGCCAGTACTGCCTGGAAGCCCTAAAGTAAAAGTTTGTTCAGCCGGCCAAGCATTAGCGTTGTCGATCTGAGCCATTTCCTGGCCGAATCCATGCCGGTATATCCCGGCACCAAACCGCCCCGCATCGTTGACTCTTGCACCATCCGCCGGCACGGCTTTGCCGAAAAATTGGTCAGCCTGTATTCCCACACCGGCACGCATATCGACGCTCCCAGCCATATCCTTAAAGGCGCCGCCGGGCTGGACGATTTCGCCGCCGGACACTTCCTGGGGCCGGGCCGCGTTCTGGATGTTTCCGCCGTCCAAGGGGCCCCGATTGAAATCGCCCATATCGAAGAGCACGAGGCCGAGCTCCGCAACGTCGAGTATGCGCTGTTGCACTCGGGCCGTGCGCGCTACTGGGGCGACGCCAAGTACTTCACCTCTTACCCGGTGTTGTCCGCGCCGGCCGCCCGGTGGCTGGCGGAATTCAATCTCAAGGGCATCGGCATCGACATGATTTCGGTCGACGCGCCGCGCTCGACCGCCATGACCATCCACAAGATTTTCTTCGAAAAAAACATGGTTATCGTGGAAAACCTGACCGGCCTGGAAGCGCTCGTAGGCAGGGAATTCATCTTCTCCTGCCTGCCGCTGAAATGGGCCGCCGGCGACGGTTCGCCGGTTCGCGCGGTCGCTCTATTCGGATAGCGGAGTTCGAGTCCGACTATTTCTTGACCGGGACCGGCTTGCCGGCCGATTCGAAGAATCGCTTCTGGAGCTCGGCCGCGGCCGTATCGGCCTTGACTTCCTTGATTAGGGCCGTAAGCTCATCGACCGTCTTCTTGACTAGGAGCCGTCCCAGCTCGGCCGTGGCGACGCTCCCGTCGCCGGCGTAGTGGTTGGGGAAGCGGGCGTACCACCAGATCCCGGTATAAGCCCTGGTCAGGGCGGCCAGGCGCTTGAGGTCGGCGCCGCTATCGGCCCCGGCCTGATCGAGACGGACGAGCTCCGGCGCGACCGCCAGCATTTCGGACGTCTCCCGCTCGCCGGCGTGGAAGTCGAGCTTGGTCTTGAGGAGCTTGCGGATCTCGGGATCGTCCTCGGCGTTTGCCGTCGGCGTGAAGAAATAGACGACGTAATCCTTGGCCGAAGCGAGCTGGGCCTGGCAGAAGTAGGTCAGGAAAGAGTCGTTGCCGCCGTGGCCGTTATAGAGGATGATCTTCTTGATCCCGTTCCGGCTGAGCTCGGCGCAGGTCTCGGCCAGAACGTCGAAGATGAGCCGTTCGCTGTAGGCCAGCGTCCCGGGCTGATGTCGGGCCTCGAAGATCTGCCCGAAATAGTAGGGCGGGAAGACGATCGTGTAGTCCCGCTCGGCGGCCCGGCGGACCGTCTCCCTGGCTGAAATGAGGTCCGTCCCCAAGGGAAGATGGGCGCCGTGCTTCTCGATGATGCCCAGCGGGATGATGCAGGTGCCGCCCGCCCTCTCGACGGCGCGGACGAAATCGGGCACCGTCAGCTCCTCGTAGTGGACCGACAGCTTCGGCTCGGGGTTGTCGGGAACGGTCCCGGCGCCGGCCGTCCCGAGGCTCAAGATCAAGGCCGCAGCGATTCCAAGGAAAACGCTTTTTTTCATGACGACTCTCCCTCCAGATTATCGGAATGGACTAGAGGATCTCATAGTCGGAGTACTCGTCCTCGCTGATCATCCGGACGTGCTTGATGAAGATGCCGCCGTTGATCCGGGCCCGGGAGGAACGAAGGACGAGGTGGTTGCCCGGCAGGATCATCAGGGTCATCTCCATCTCGAGCTCCTTGACGAACTTGGGGTTCTTGGAGGGGCGCAGGACGACCTTGAGGACGTCGAAGCTGTCGGCCGCGATTAAGTAGGTCCCCTCCCAGTTCTTCTCGTCCTTGAGGCGGGCCTTGACCTCGATCGCCAGGGCCGCCCGGCCGTCGAGCGTCGCATCCGCGAGGCGGCTGAAGGTAAAATCGGCGCGCCGGGACTGTTCGAAGGGAAAGAATTCCTTCAGGGACATCTCCCGCCGATCTCCCTCGTCGGCGGCCTTGCCCTTGGTCTTTCGCTCGGCCTCCTTGCGGCGCCGTTTGTCCAGCCGTTCCCGGGAATCCTTGGCGTACTTCTCGGTAATATCCTTGGTCCGGCCCTTCTCGACCTCATCGGCCTTGAGAATCTGCTCGTCGTAATCCTCCTTGCGGACTGTCATGATCCGCTGGACGTTGGTGACTTTCTCCGGCTTCCAGTTCTTGTCGACTTTGGTCTGGACGGAGCGGACGGTCGCCTTCCAGCTCTCCAGGGGAAGGTAGGAGGCCGTTTTCTCGGCGACTTTGTCCAAGATGGACGCCAGGTCCGTCTCCTCGGTTTGGGATCTCGCCCCGGCCGGAATCAAAGATAAGCTCAGGGCGGCCGCAACGAGATACAACGAACGCCGTCTCCGGTAGGTCATGCTTTCACCTCATCGCCGAATGTCTCGAGTTCCTCTCATCTCTCTAACGCGAGGGGGACGCGAACCGTTTCCATCTCCTTCAGTCCTTCCAAACCAACCCATCCTGGCGGATATGCCGTTTCGCGCCGCCCGGGGCCGGCAGCGAGGCTTCGAACAGGCTTTCGGTGATCCGGATCGCGATCCGGGAATCGGCGCCGGCCGCCTTGAGCTCGGGATCGTCGGCGAGACCCAAGGACTTGAGGTCGCCGGCGAAAACGCCGCGCTCATTGTGATAGGCCCATTCCCAGTAATAGATTTTACGGAGCGCCCGCTTCGCCTGCTCGTCCCCGGACGCGAGAAATTCGCCGGCAGCGCCACCCTCCGACTCGCCGGACAGGAGGACATAGCCCCACATCTCGGGAAGATGGATGTTGACCAGCCCCTGGGGGGACCAGACCCAGTTGTCCTCAGGCAGCGGCTTCCCGGTCTTCGAGTCCGCGGCCTTTTTATAGGCGCCGCCGCCGGTCTCGACCCGGTATTCGACCCGAGAAAAATTGACCCGCCAGACATCCCCCGCCGCCGGGAGCTTCTTGCCGGGAAGGGTTTCCTTGAGGACTTCGAAGGGAAAAGCGATTTCGACCGTCCAGCCTTGGTCCTTGTCCCGGGCGTCGTTGAGCGTCCCCTGCACGGCGACCGCGGACTTCAGGCCCTGGATGTCCCAGGCATGAAGGGCCGGTCCGCCGTCCCGGTAGGGCTTGACCAGGAAGAGGTCCCAGACCGTGTTCAGGGCGTTAAGCTCGAGCTCATTATAATTATGGGTGTCCCCGTCGGGATCGATGAAGACCTCGAAGTCGTTGTCGTAGAAGACGACGGAATCTCGTTTGGTCAGGGTCGCCCAGACGTGGGGCTCCTCGAGCTCGGCCCCGACGTAGAAAAAGCCGTCGTCCCAGAGCATCTTGACCCGCGTCGCGAAGCGGGGCCGGGGCTTGAGGTCGCCCTCGATGTCCACGAAAGCCTTCGTCCAGGGCGCTTTGGCCCAGGCCTCTTCGTCGAGGACGCCGTCGATCCGGAGCGGCGTCTTCGCCCTGAGACAGACATAGCGTTCCGGGTTGAACGCGATCCCGGGCGCTTGAACCGTGGAGCGCTCGGAGGCCGCTACGATCATGGCGGCAGCCGCGCATCCGGCCAGCAGAGGTATTCCGATTCTCATGCTCTCCTCACTTCTCGACGATGTCGCCGAGGGCTTCGATCAGAAGACGCGCCGAGTCGGCCGCGTCGTAGTGGGCGAAGCTCGCCCGGCACAAGGCCGGCCGGCCGAGGTGCCTGACGACGGCGGCCGAATAGTGGTTTCCGTCCGCGAACTGGATCCGGTGCTGGCGCCAGCGCCGGAGCTTGGTTTCCTCCGCGCTCCGGCCCCGGACTTCGAAAGCGAAGGTCGGGTCCCGTTCGGAAACCAGGGCCGGATCGGCCAGGCCGAACAGACGGATCGCGGCCGGGTCGAACGCCCGGAATCCGTTCAGGACGGCCTCCGTGATCTCCGCCTCGTAGCGGGCCACCGATTCCAGGACGGAGCGGAAGCGTTCCGGCCTGGCCTCCGCCTTCCCGCTCCCGCCGAGCTCGAGCATCTCATACAGCCCGAGCAGGTATTCGAGGGCGGCTTCGAGCGAGGCCAGGACGGCGTTATTCAGCATCCCCATCTCGAACTTGTAGGGAGGTTCGTTCTTGTTGGTCTCGACCCGGTAGGGCTCCGCCAGCCGGGCCAGGTCCTCTTGAACCCAGAGGACTCCGATCATGGGGCCGAAGACCTTGTAGCCGGAAAAGACAAGGGCGTCGCAGCCGATGTCCCCGACGTTGATCGGCCCATGAAGGGCGTGGTGGACGGCGTCCACAACGACGCGGCAGGACGGGGCTTTCGACTTGACGGCCGCGACGACGTCCTTGAGAGGAACGATGGTCCCCAGGCCGTTGGAGGCCATGGTCACGGCCAGGACGCCTGTCTTCTCGTCGACAATCGAGAGAAGATGGTCGACGTCGAGACGCCCCTGCGGCGTGACACCGGCCCGCCGGATGTTCAATCCCCTCTCCCGGCCCCAGAAATCCTCCCAGGGAGAGATATTGGCCATATGGTCTAGGTCCGTGACGACGACGCCGTTCTCCGGCTTCAAGACGCTCCGCATTCCGTAGGACAAGGCCCACAGCGCCGCCGTCGACGAGACGTGGAAGCTGATTTCGGACGGGCTTCGGGCATGAAGGAAATCGGCCGCGAGGCTCCGGACGCTCCCATGGAAGTCCCCGGTGGCGCGTTCGGCCGGAGTCACCTGTCCGGGCATCGGATTCAAGGTCAGGGCGGCTTGGGAAAGGATATGAGCGGCGCTGTCGACCATGAGGCTGCCGGCGGCGCTGTTGAGGTAGAGGCGTCGGTTCTCGAACTGGTCCTCCTCGAGCCGGGGGAAGCGTCGGCGCATCGCGGGGTGGACCCGCTTCCAAGCGGCGGCGTCGCCCATGATCACCACCCGATGCCGTAGTCCTCGCCGAAGTTGCTCGAGCCGCCCCACATCGTGCCGTGCTTGCGGTCGAAGAAAACGGCATTGATCGGTCCCGAGGTGTACCTGGCGAAAGTCAGGATGTAGCCCAACGCCTTGAGCCTGTCCCGCACCTCCTGGGGAGTCCGCTCGTTGAGCTCGAGCTTGCCCGGCTCGGCCTTGTGCTCGTCGAAGGAGCTGCGCATCTGGAAGCTGGTGATGTTCGGCGCCTCGCAGGCTTCCTGGACATTCATCCCGAATTCGACGACGTCCAGGAAGAACTGGAGAAGATTCTGGTCCTGGGTATCGCCGCCCTGGACGGCGAAGGACAGGAACGGCATTCCGTCCTTGAGGGCCAGTCCCGGCGTGAGCGTCGCCCGGGGGCGCTTCCCCGGCGCCAGGACATTGAAGGGGTTGGAGGACGCGTCGAGGACGAAGCTCTGCATCCGCTGGCTCATCCCGACGCCGGTTGCCCCGGCCAGGCAGGCCGGGATCCAGCCGCCGCTCGGCGTCACCGAGACGACCCAGCCTTCCGCGTCGGCGGCCTGGATCGAGGTCGTCCCCGCCAGGAAACCTTCGCTCGAGGGCCTCTCGGACGGCGCCCGATCGGGAGCGGTCGAGGAGCCGACCGGATTCCCCCACTTTTCGAGGAGGTCCAGGTAGGGATTGGTCTTGCCCTCGAAGGGATAGGGATCGCCGGGCTTGACGGCCGGATTGTTTTTCTCCCAATCGATGAGCTTGGCCCGCTCCCGCGCGTAGTCCTTCGACAGCAGCCCGCGCAGGGGCTCCTCGGGCGGAACGTACGGATCGCCGTAGTAGAAATCCCGGTCGGCGAAGGCGAGGTTCATGGCCTGGTACAGGGCGTGGATGTAGCGGGCGCTGTTGAAGCCCATGCCCTTGAGGTCCATGCCTTCGAGGATATTGAGCGCCTGGAGCATGGCCGGGCCCTGGACCCAGCAGGAGAGTTTATAGACTTCGATCCCCTTGTAGGGAACCATGACCGGCTCCTCGACCAGCGGCTTCCAACGGGCCAGGTCGTCGAGGGTGATGAGCCCGCCCTGCTCTTGGCAGCCCCGGACGAATTCGCGGGCGATGTCGCCTTTATAAAATCGGTCGTAAGCGGCGTAGATGGCCTGTTTGCGGTCCTTCCCCTGGGCGAGCGCGTTTTGCTCGGCTTCGACCAGTTTGCGGAGCGTGGCCAGAAGCTCGGGCTGCCGGAAGATCTCGCCGGGCCAAGGCGCCTCCCGCGCTTGCCCGAGATGAGGAAGCAGGACCGCCCGGGAATAAAGCCATTCCTTGATCTTGTCCTTGTTCCGTTCGATGCTGTCGGCAAGCTGGGTCTCGATCGGGTAGCCTTCGGCCATCGCCAGGGCCGGCGCCAGAACGTCCTTGAGGCTCATCGTCCCGAACTCGGCCAGCATGAGCATCAGTCCGCCCGGCGTCCCCGGCGTCACGGCCGCCAGCGGACCGTAGGCGGGCGGATAGGCCAGGCCCTTGGACTTGAAATACTCGGGCGTCGCGCCGGTCGGGGCCACGCCCAGGCCGTTGATGGCGAGGACCTTCTTCGTCCGCGGGTTGTAGATCAGGGCCTGGGTTTCGCCGCCCCAGCTCAGGACGTCGTACATGGTGCAGACGGCAGCCAGCATGGAACAGGCCGCGTCGACGGCGTTGCCGCCCTTCTCGAAGATCTTGGCCCCGGCCGTCGCGCCGAGGGGTTTTCCGGTGATGGCCAGCCAGTGGCTCGCGTGGAGGACGGGTTTTTCCGTCCGGGCGCCCGCGGCCGAAGCGAGCGTCATCAGGACTAAAACGGCGAGAACCGCGGCGGCCTTGGCCGGAGCCGAAAGGGATCGAATCCGCATCGGGAGCCTCCTCGTGATCGTACCGTCCCATTATACCTTTTCGCCGAAAAATCGAAAGGGCTCATGACGGAAACGTCCTCGCTCCGTTATACGGCGAAGAAGCCGTCCTCCGCCCCCGCACCCCGGTGAACCAGTCCCGTCGGTTCCCCCCGTCGGAAAAGGCCGCCGGGGCCCCCCTCCGCTACGGGGGCTTGAGGACAGCCTTCTTCACCGCCTGAATTGGATAGTTATATGTTGAAAGCTAATAATTAATCGACGGTTAGCCGCAAGGGGATTGAAAAAACGATGATAGGGAGAGATAATGCCTGAAAAGTATGGAGGCCCCATGAATAAGAGAAACATGATCATCGCGAGGGCGGCGTTCTTGGGCTTGGGCCTGGCTCTAGCCCTGAGCGCCGCCGGATCGGCCCTTCAGGGCAACGCAACGATCGAGACGGAGATCAGGGCCGTCCTGGACGCCCAGAAAGCCGCCTGGAACGCGAAATCGGTGGACGGATTCATGGAGTATTATTGGAAGTCCGAGGAGATGACCTTCCTGTCGGGCCAGAAAGTCCTCCACGGCTGGGACACCCTCAGGAATCGTTACAACAAGAATTATCCCGTCGACAAGATGGGGGTCCTCGATTTCAGCGACCTCGAGATCCGGCCGCTCGACGAGAACATCGCTTATGTCCTGGGCCGATGGGCCGTCAGCCTCGACGGCAAGACCCAGGGGGGCGTCTTCACCCTCATCTTCCGCCATACCTCGAAGGGCTGGCGGATCGTCCACGA
>JALHUR010000428.1 GCA_022867325.1 Candidatus Aminicenantota bacterium
CGAAGAAGACGAGAAGCGCCCAAAGGACGCCGTTCATGTTGCGGCGTTCGGCGTCGCGGTAGACCCAGACGATGACGCCGATCCAGAGCAGCAACATGGCCAATGATATAATCGAAATAATCGGCCAGGTTGCGAACCACTGAGGGAAGAGGTGGGTGTCCGAAAGGTCGGGGGCCGTATGCCTGATGATCCGGGCGATGCCGGGGAAGATCCCCAGCGGCGCCAGGAAGAGCGGCGTCATGCGGACGGCCAGCAGAAGGATGACGAGGACCAAAAGGGCGATTCCGAGCGATCTTCCGGATGAAGCGGTCATGGCGGACCTCCTTATTAGCTTTTTCTAATCCTTTGTTCAGCTCGCCGCCCGTCTCCATCTCCCGATGAGCAGGGGCGAGGCGAGAAGCATGAGGATGTTTTGAATGACGAAGCTGAGTCCGATCCAGGAAACGTAGGACAGGCGCTCGGAGAGGATGACGTCCCCGAAGAACGGCACGAGAATCAGCGCGGTCAGCAGTAACAGGCCGGCCGTCGCGCCCCAGACGGCGGGCGGAATGCGGCGGAACGCGCCGTTCGGCCTCGAAACCGGCCGAGCCGGCCTCGATTCCGGCGCGTCCAGTAGTTCGTGGCAGCGCATCCGGGTCCTTTCGACCAGTCCGGCCGGGGGGGAAAGAGCGCGATCCCCGCGTCTCGGCAAATCCGTCCGGAGCCCCTCCAATTCATCCTTGAGCGACGCGCAGCGGACGCAACTCCCGATATGGGCGCGGAGCGCGTCGTTTCGGCCGGCGTCCGAGGCCCCATCGGCCCCCAGGATAAGCCATCGTTCGACGTCTCTGCATTTCATGTTCTGACACTCCCTATTCGATTCTCGGACGCCAGCGACGCAAGATCCCGGCGCAGCCGCCGGACGGCCCGGAACATCAGGGTTTTGGCCGTCCCCGAGCGGAGGTTGAGGATCCGGCAGATATCGGCGTAGGGATAACCTTCAATCTCCCTGAGGACGAAGACGCTCCGGAGGCGTTCCGGCAGCCGGGCGACGGCCGCTCGAATGGTCCGGCCCGTCTCGGCCCTTTCCCAATCGAGGGCGGCGTCCGGCCCCACGCCCGAGTCTCCGCTTTCGTCCTTAACGAGGTCGGGACGGGATCGGCCGGCCAAGAACGGCCGGCGGACGCGCAGCCTGCGAAGCTTGTCCCGATGGAGGTTAACGACGATGGTCATCAGCCACGCTTTCAGGTTCGCCGTCCGATCGATGTTGTCCATTTTCTCCGCCACCCGGAGCCAGGCGTCCTGGAACAGGTCTTCGGCTTCGGCCCGGTCGCGGGCCAGGTAGAGGGCATAGGTCCAGACGGCAACCGTATGCTCCCCGTATATCTTATCGAAAAGCCGCTTACGCTCGCTGCCGCTCATCCGTTCTCGCCTTGGCTCTCCACGGGATCAGGGTCCTTTCTTGCTATCCATCATCATAGACGTACGAGTACGGCAAAGGTTCTAAAATCAATTCGCCCGGTCACCAAGAAAAAGGGGACATGAAAGTCCGGCTTCTTATATTTATACGATGGCTCGCCTTCCATGTAAAACAGCGAAGATGCGCGTACTCCGGCGAACATGGAAATATCGATGTCTGTTGCCCGTTATGAGAATCAATCCAACAGGCCCAGCAAGTCAGGCGGGGAAGAGATCAAAGCGGCCGCGCCGTTAGCGCGAAGCTCCTCGGCGCTCCGGAATCCCCACAGGGCGCCGACCGGGAACATCCCGGCGGCCACGGCGGTCTTCATATCCACGTTCGTGTCGCCCAGGAAGAGGAATTTCGAAGGATCGGTCCCCATCTCGCGGGCGATGAGGAGGGCGGCTGTGGGATCGGGCTTGTTGGGGACGTCGGGCATCGCTCCACGGACCGCGTCGAAGCGATACCCTTTGAGCAGGGATTCGGTCATCAAGGTCGTGAAAGAGTGGGCCTTGTTGGAGAGGATGGCCATCACCAGCCCCCGGGCCTCGACCCCGCGCAGCATTTCCGAAATCCCCGCGTAGGGCCGGCTGGTATCCGCCCAGTGCGACTTGTACAGCCGGCGGTATTCGACGACGATCTCAGCGACCTCGGCGTCGGAGATCGGGGTCGGATGGAGGGCCCGCTTGACCATCTCCTCGATGCCGTCGCCGACGAAGTATTTGTAGTGCTCGCTGTCGTAGGTCGGGAGGCGGCGGGCCTCGAGGACGCGGTTCATCGTCCTCGCGATATCGTCGAGCGTGTCGAGGAGCGTCCCGTCGAGGTCGAACAGAACGGCCTCAAAGCGGCGGGGAGGACGGGCGGAGGATTTCATCGTGCCTGACACGGACAGCGATGATACCAGATAACGGGCCGAAACGCCAACCGCCCGGAGGCGGCAAGGAAGCCGTCCTCCGCCCCCGCACCCCCAAGTACTCACGGAGCTGATGCCATATTATAGGATTTCCTTAAATCAATTGTATATTTAGGCTCCGTGAGTACCCCCCGTCGGAAAAAGCCGCCGGGGCCCCCCTCCGCTACGGGGGCTTGAGGACGGCTTCCTCGCCGCCTTTAAGCGGTTCGCGACTGCGGCGATTGACAGCTCCCACCCATCATGGTAACAGTGTTAAACCGTGAAAAATATGGACCGGCACGATACCGGCCTCCGGGAATCGGCCCCGGTTCTCCTGGTCGTCCTCACGCTCTTTCTGGTCGGTCCGGTCTATCTCTACCAGGGCAACGTCGACGAGTTCGCCGTTCCGCTCGCTTCCATCCTAGCCACGCTGGCCCTCCCCGCCTTGATTGCGGCCGTCATTCTCGCCGCGGCCGGACGGCTGCTGAAGGGAAACGCCCGCCGGAGGTACATCTCCCTTCTATTCATCCTGGGTCTTCTCCTCTGGATCCAGGGCCATCTCCTCGTCTGGGACTACGGCGTCTTGGCCGGCCAGGACATCGACTGGTCGCGGGGCGCCTGGCGGGGGTGGGTCGACGGAGCCCTCTGGCTCGGGCTCCTCATCCTGGCCGTCGTCCTCTATCGACGAATTTCAAAGATCGCGGCCCCGGCCGCCTTCCTGCTCCTGTCGTTTCAGATCCTCCTTCTGATTGTCACGAGCGTCCAAAAGCCGGGTATCTGGCGCGGCCAAGACAAATCGGAATGGCCGGGCCTCCCGCCGCCGGGTATGTTCGAATTCTCGTCCGGCCGAAACGTCGTCCACATCGTCCTGGACGGATTCCAGTCCGATCTTTTTCGGGAGATCGTCGCCGAGGCCCCGGACCGCTATGCGCGCGCGCTCGACGGCTTCACCTTTTTTGCCGAGACGACGGGCGTCTATCCTTCGACCTACCTGAGAGTCCCGGCCCTGCTCAGCGGCCAAATCTATAAAAACGACATCCCGATTCCCGAATTCCTGGATCGGGTCATGAGGGGGCCCAACATCCTAAACGCCCTCAACGACAGCGGCTACCAGGTCGACCTGGCCCTCAGCGAGTATTACCGGCGCCGCATCCGGCATTATTCGCATTACACGATTCCCATCCCCTATGGAGTCACTCCCCGGGAACACAAGCGGACGAACGCGGCCCTGATGATGGACCTGGTCCTGTTTCGTTCCGCCCCCCATGCCTTGAAGCGCTTCATCTATAACGACCATTCCTGGCTGCTGGAAGGGTGGGTGGCCGGAAAAGCCCGCGAGCGATCGAACGTCCACTTCTCCCACCAAGCCTTCCTGGACGATATCCGGGACCGGCTCGTCGTCAACAAAAGTCGACCCGTCTATAAATATTTTCATCTTCAGACGCCCCACCCGCCGATCGTGGTCGACGACGCCTGCCAATACGCGGCCAAGCGCCCGGCCACTCGGGAGAACAGGAAGATCCAGGCCCGCTGCAGCCTGGATCACGTCATCCTCTTCCTGGACAAGATGAGATCGGAATCGATCTACGACGGCGCCCTGATCATCATCCAGGCGGACCATGGGGCCGGACAAGCCATTCCGCCGGGACCGGGCGGTCCGGCGCCGGATGAAGAAAGCGTCCCCGCCGGCGAAGAGGGTCTCTCCAAAATCGCCGGCTACGCCCTTCCCTTGATGCTGGTCAAGCCCGCCGGCAGCCGGGGACCTCTCAAGGTCTCCAGGGCCCCGGCCATGCTCACGGATACTCCGGCCACGATCGGCTCGCTTCTGGGGCTCAACCAAAAGTACGAGGGACAATCGGTCTTCGCCATCGACCCGGACGCCCCCCGGAGACGGAGCTTTTTCTACTACGACTGGCTCAACGAGAAATGGAGGGAGAGGTACTTCAATCATCTGGACGAATATGAGATCCTGGGGAGCCCCTTCGATCCAAACGCCTGGCAGATGATCTCGATCCTTCATTCCCCGGAGGCGTCCTACCGAACCCGGGAGATCGACTTCGGAACCGAAGCCTCCAACTCCTTCAAGCGTTTCGGCTGGAGCGCCAATCTCGCGAACCCCAAACAGGGGATCACCTACAATTGGGCCTTGGGCGAGACGGCGTCCTTGTTCTTGGCCCTGCCCAAGACGAAAACCGTGGAACTGACGGCCCTTCTCAAATCCTTTCCGTTCCCGGAACCGCAGCAGATCACGATCCTGCTCGACGGCCGGGAGATCGGACGATGGGAGCTCTCCCCGCCCTGGGGGATGGAGAAACGAAGCGTTATGATCGGCCCCGACAGCCGGAGGCCGGACGTCAGCCAGCTGGAATTTCGCTTTTCCCGGCACAGGCCTACGGACGGGGGCGAAAGCCCGGTGGCCGTCCAGTTCGACTCGATCAGCCTGACCGAACGATCCGATTGACCGGCCGCTCAAATTGACCGTCGCTCCCGAATCGGATAGGATTATCGGGAGAGGCGCATCCAGCCCATGTCCCGCGAAGACAACCTCCTCAAGTCCCTCGACCTGCTCCGGGAGCTCGGCGGCCGCGAATCGGCCATCACGACCATCAAGCACATCCCGGCCCAGGAAGGCCGCTACCTCGACTACCCGGACGATGTCCATCCCGGCCTGGTCGACGGGCTCAAGCGGAAGGGCTTCGACCGCCTCTACACCCATCAGCACGCCTCCTGGCAGGCCCTGCGCGAGGGGAAGAACATCGTCGTCGTGACGCCGACGGCCTCGGGTAAAACGCTCTGCTACAACCTCCCCGTCCTCAACGACGTCCTGACCGATCCCTCGAGCCGGGCCCTGTACCTGTTTCCGACCAAGGCCCTGGCCCAGGACCAAAAGGCCGAGCTCGACGAGACGATCAAGCTCCTGCCCGGCGAGATCCGGATCTTCACCTACGACGGCGACACGCCCCAGGACGCCCGCAAGGCGATCCGGGCCCGCGGCCACATCGTCCTGACCAACCCCGACATGCTCCACGCCGGCATCCTCCCCCACCATACGAAGTGGATCAAGCTCTTCGAAAACCTCAAGTACGTGGTCATCGACGAGCTCCACAACTACCGGGGCATCTTCGGGAGCCACCTGGCCAACGTCCTGCGCCGCCTCAAGCGGATCGCCGCCTTCTACGGCTCGCATCCCCGCTTCATCCTGTCCACGGCGACCATCGCCAACCCGGTCGAGTTCGCGGAGAAGATGATCGAGGAGCCGGTCGCCCTGATCGACGACAATGGTGCGCCGCGCGGCGAGAAGTATTTCATCTTTTACACGCCGCCCGTCGTCAACCCCTACCTGGGGATCCGGCGCTCCTACGTCAACGAGTCGCGGCGGGTCGCCTCGATCTTCCTCAAGCACAACCTCCAGACCATCCTGTTCGCCCGCAGCCGCCTGCTGACCGAGGTCCTGGTGACCTACCTCAAGGAGGACATCGAGCGCTCGGTCAAGGACCAAGGGCTCATCCGCGGCTACCGGGGCGGCTACCTTCCCCTCAAGCGGCGCGAGATCGAGAAAGGCCTGCGCGAAGGGAGCATCCTGGGGGTGGTCTCGACCAACGCCCTCGAGCTGGGGATCGACATCGGCTCGCTCGACGTTGCGGTCCTGGCCGGCTATCCGGGCTCGATCGCCTCGACCTGGCAGCGGGCCGGCCGGGCCGGCCGCAAGACGGGGCGCTCGGCGGCCGTCCTGGTCGCCTCGAGCGCGCCCCTCGACCAGTTCATCGTCAATCACCCCGACTACTTCTTCTCGCGGAGCCCGGAGCGGGCCCTGATCAACCCCGACAACCTCTCGATCCTGGTCAGCCACGTCGAGTGCGCGGCCTTCGAGCTCCCCTTCCGCGAGGGCGAAAAATTCGGCACCAAGGAGATCGAGAAGATCCTGGCCTACCTCGAGGAGGAGCGCCTCGTCCACCATTCCCAGGACAAGTGGTTCTACACCTCGGAGGCCTACCCGGCCGACGCCGTCAGCCTGCGCAGCATCAGCTCGGACAACTTCGTCGTCGTCGACGCGACCGACAAGACCAAGGTCATCGCCGAGGTCGACTTCGGCTCGGCCCTGACCACCCTCCACCCCAAGGCCATCTACATCTGCGAAGGCGAGCAGTACTTCGTCGAGAACCTCGACTACAACGAGCGGCGGGCCTACGTCAAGCGGACCGACGTCGACTACTACACGGACGCCATCGATTACACCAAGATCAAGATCCTGGACGCCTTCGAGACCAAGCCGCTCGACCGCTGCCGGATCGCCCACGGCGAGGTCCACGTCGCGACCCAGGTCGTCGGGTTCAAGAAGATCAAATTCCACACCATGGAGAACGTCGGCGCCGGCGATCTGGCCCTCCCCCAGAACGAGATGCACACAACGGCCTACTGGGTCACCGTCCCGACCGACCTCTTCCACGGCCTTCCCTTCTCGTCCGAGCAGAAGGTCAACGGCCTGTTCGGCCTGGCCTACATCCTCCACAACGTCGCGCCGCTGTTCATGATGTGCGACATCCACGACGTCGGGGTCTCGATCGGCGACAACGCCTCGGGCGAATCCGTGCCGCCCCGGGAGATCCCGGCCCGGGCCGCCCGGCCCGACGCCGAGCCCGTTTTCCTCGACGAAACCTTCGAGCCCAACATCTTCATCTACGACAACTTCCCGGGCGGAATCGGCCTCAGCCCGTCGCTGTTCGCCCTGGAGAAGACGCTGTTCGAGCGCTGCCTCAAGACGATCGCGGCCTGCCCCTGCCGCGAGGGCTGCCCCTCCTGCGTCGGCCCGGCCAAGGAAAGCGGCGAGCAGGTCAAGCAGGTCGCCATGGAGATCCTCAAGGGGATTATCTGAGCACCCCCGTTCATTGACCCGTTCGCCGACGCTACCCCGCCTTTCAACACCCATAAGCCGTGAACGGCTTATGAGTACAGGCGCTCCAACGGACGTAAGTCCGTGGAG
>JALHUR010000044.1 GCA_022867325.1 Candidatus Aminicenantota bacterium
ATCCCCAGCTTCCGAGCGGCCGCGAGTTTCGATCCTGGATTCTCGCCGACGACGACCCAGCTCGTTTTTTTCGAGACCGACGGGGCGACGACCCCGCCCAATTTTTCGATGAGGTTCTGGGCCTTCTCGCGCGGCAGGGAGGCCAGCGTCCCGGTCAGGACGAACGTTTGTCCGGCTAAGGGAAGATCCCGGCTTTTCGCGTTGCGTTCGAAGCTGAAGTTGAGGCCCGCCTTTCTTAATCGCTCGAGAAGCTCCCGGTTCTCCGGCTGTCCGAAGAAAAAGACCACGGCCTCGGCGACTTTCTCGCCGACGCCCTCGACCCGCAGGAGGTCGTCCGCGGTCGCCCGGGCCAGCTCGTCGATGGACTTGAACCGGACGGCCAGATCCCGCGCGGTCCGCTCGCCGACGTAGCGGATCCCCAGGGCGAAGACCAGCCGGGCCGCGTCGCGGCGCTTGGATGCGGCGATCTCGTCGATCAGGTTTTGACTGCTCTTGGGGCCCATCCGCTCGAGACGGACCAGATCCTCTCCGCGCAGGGCGTAGAGGTCGGGGATGGATCGGACCAGTCCGGCGGCCAGGAGCTGGTCGACGACGGCCTCGCCCAAGCCCTGGATATCCATGGCCCGGCGGGAGGCGAAATGGAGGAGGCTTTCCCGGAGGCGGGCCGGGCAGGAGGGGTTCGTGCAGCGGTCGATGACTTCCCCCTCGGGTTTGTAGGTGGCGGAGCGGCAGACGGGGCAGCGGCTCGGCCAGGGAAACTTCTTTTCACGGCCGGTCCGGCGCTCCTTCATGACGGAGACGATTTTGGGAATGACGTCGCCGCTCCGTTCGATCAGGACGACGTCGCCGATCCGGATATCCTTGCGCTTGATTTCCTCTTTGTTATGGAGCGTCGCCCGGGATATCGTCGTGCCCGAGAGCCTGACGGGCTCGAGATGGGCGACCGGCGTCAAGGCGCCCGTGCGGCCGACCTGGACTTCGATCTTCTCGATCCGGGTTGTCGCCTGGCGGGCCGGGAACTTGAAGGCGATCGCCCAGCGCGGCGACTTGGCCGTCATGCCCAGATCGCGGCGCTGGTCGGCCGCGTCGACCTTGACGACGATCCCGTCCACGTCGTAGTCGAGATCGTCCCGGCGCTCGACCCCGTCCCGGTAGAAGCCGAGGACTTCATCGCCGTTCCGGCAGCGGCGCGAATGGGGATTGGTCTTGAAGCCGAGCCCGCGCAGGGTCTCGAGGATTTTCCACTGGGAGTCCGGTTCCCGCTCGTCGATGAAGATGGAATAGAGGAACATGCTCAACCGGCGGCCGGCCACCTCGCGGGGGTCGAGCAGGCGGATCGACCCGGCCGCGGCGTTCCGGGCGTTGGCGAACAGGGGTTCGCCCCGCTCCTCCCGCAGGCGGTTGATGGTCCGGAAGGATTCGAAGGGAAGGTAGACTTCGCCCCGGACCTCGATCGCCCGGCCGTCCTCGATCCGGAGAGGCAGGCTGCGCAGGGTCTTAATGTTGGCCGTGACGTCGTCGCCCCGGGTCCCGTCGCCCCGCGTCACCGCCTGGACATAGCGGCCGTTCCGGTAATGGAGGGCGATGCCCAGGCCGTCGATCTTGAGCTCGGCGACGTAGGAGACCTCCCGGCCCGGGACGAGCTTGCGGACCCGCTCCTCGAACTCCCGGAACTCATCCTCGCTGTAGCAGTTGTCCATGCTCAGCATCGGGACCCGGTGGGCGACCGTCGCGAATCCCTCGGAAGGCTTTTCAGCGACGCGCCGGGAGGGGGAATCGGGAGTGATCAGGTCCGGGAATCGGACTTCGAGATCCCGGAGTTCTTTCATCAGCCGGTCGAACTCGGCGTCCGAGATCTGGGGATCGTTGTCGACGTAATATTTCCGTTCGTGGTAGAGGATGGTTTTACGAAGATCGAGGATTCTCTTCCGGGCCTGTTCCTTGCTGATGGCCAAGACCCTCCTCCCTATGGAGATCCCGGTTCGGCGGCGGAGACGGCCCTAAGTCCGCCCCCTCCGGCGATGCATTACGGGCGGCGCCGGTTGATTATCTGGCGCCGAGCCGCTGCTTCGTGTCTTCGACGAGATTGTTGAACTGGGCGATGACCAGTTCCTGGGACTTTTGGATATTCTCGAGGTTCTTCTTCTCGGTTTCGATGTTGGCGAGGAGGGTCTTCATCTCCTTTTTGCCCGCCTCGTCGAGATCCTCTTCGTCCTTGCCCTCGAACTTGGAGTTGTAGGTCTTGGTCAGGGCTTCTATTTTCTGGCTGACGGCTTCCATCTGCCGGACTTTGTCGTTGTATTCTTTGCTCGAGTTGAAGTAGAGGCTCTCGGCCATGGACATGGCCTGCTGGCCGTTGCTGGGCGACTGGAAGCTCGCTTCGAGGAGGTAGCGGATGGCCTCGCCCGAAAGCGACGGGTTCGTCTTCGCGTCGCCGGCCAGGATGATGCCGATATTGTAGGCCATCTCGCCGCTCTTCTGCTTGCCGTAGGCTTCTTTGAAAAAGCCCAGGGCGGCCTCTTTCTGGCCGTTTCTATAAAGGGACTTGGCGTAGAAGGACGTGCTGTCGTAGTCCTTGGTCGCTTGATAGGCGGCCTTGAAAGCCTTCTCGGCGTCGGGCCAGGCCTTGGCGTCGTAGAGGGCCTTGCCGACCTTCTTGATGCTGGCCATGATTTGGGGGTTCTTGAGGATCGCGTAGGAGGCGATATAGGCGTCCACCGCGCCCCTAAGGTCCTTGGACTTTTCAGCGGCCTGGCCGAGGGCGAAGGAGCCGGCGCCGATCAGGATGTTCCATTGGTTGACGGCCTGGGGGTCGCTTTCCTTGGCCTTGTTGGCCCGGGCCAGCTCGATGACTTGGTTGGCCAGGGTCTTGGCCTTGTCCGGATTCTGCCCCCGCTCGCCGTAAATGGCGGACAGCTGGATGAGGAGCTGGGCCTTGGTCGAATCGTCAAGGCCGCCCAGGGCGAGGGCCTTCTCGCCGAATTCGATCGTTTCTTTCGCCGTCTTACCGGGGTAGTTCGATATGCTGAGGTTCGCGTAGGCGAAGTTTTCGTATTTGGTCCCCTTGCCCGCGTATTTGACGACGTAGTTCTTAAGAAGCTGCGCGCGCTCGGCGGGCGAAGTGGCGGTCATGGCTTTGATATAGGCCTCGTCTGCCTCGATGGCTTGAGCCGGCAGTAAGACCGGGAGGGACAAAAGAATGACTAAAATAGTCACGGCCGTCTTTTTCATAAGCAACCTCACATCAAAATTTGATGAATAATAACGCGCCTCGGTTAAAAAGTCAATATCGCCACATTCTCCGGCCGGCCCGCCCGGCCGCAACTCATGTCTAATGAATATAGCAAAAAGCATGCCAGTTTCAAAGGGGAGGCGTTCCCCTCCTTTGCGCAGGTCCCGGTTTTTGGCATAGAATAGTCCGCATGGACAGCCCAGAGGCCCTCGCCGGGTCCTTCGCCTCCAAAGTCGGACGGCCGGCGCGGCCGTCCGCCCCCCTCTCGGAATGGTCCTGGTTCAGGATCGGGGGGCCGGCCGACCTCCTCTTCCGGGCGGAATCCTTCCGGGACCTTGAGCGGGCCGTCGCCTGGGCTCGCGAGCAAGGGACAAGGTTCTATATCATCGGAGGCGGTTCGAACCTCCTGTTTGATGACGAGGGATTCCGCGGCCTGATTATCCGGAACGAAGTCCGAAGCCTGGAGCTGAAGGGGTCCCTCCTGGCGGCCGACTCGGGCACGCCCCTCGAAAGCCTGGTCGGATTTCTGGTCGAGCGGTCCCTGGCCGGTCTGGAGTTTCTGGCGGGCATCCCGGGTACGGTCGGGGGGGCCGTATGCGGGAATGCCGGAGCTTTCGGACATGATATCGGCGAGGCCGTCAGGGATGTCGATCTCCTCCTCAAAAACGGGCAAACGGCCGTCCGGACCAGGGCTGAAATGGCCTTCTCCTACCGGCATTCCCTTCTTAAGGAAGACCACCATGTCGTTTTGAAAGCTCGGTTCGATGTCGAGCCCGGAGATCCCGTCCGGATCAGGCGGCAAGTCGAAGATTATTTGGAGTCCCGGAGCGGCAAGCACCCCTGTCCGGGCACTCCCTGCGCCGGCAGCTATTTTAAAAACAAGGTTTTATCCGACGGGACCAAGCTGGCCGCGGGGCGGCTTTTGGAACAAGCCGGCGCAAAAGGGCTTCGGGTCGGCGACGCCGCGGTCTTCGAGGGGCACGACAATTTCATCATCAACTTGGGGCGGGCGAGAGCCCGGGACGTGCTGGATTTAGCGGCCGAGCTCAGGGAGAGGGTCCGGAGCCGGTTCGGCGTCGAACTCGAGGAGGAGGTTGTCCACCTCCCAGCAACAGCCTCAATGCCCTGATCCGTTCCGGAGGGAGCCCCCGCCGGGCGGCCAGGCCGAGGGCGATCTGTCCCAGCGTCCTATAAGCGTTCTTATATCGAGGGAGACGTCCGAGCGTACGAAGATGCCGGGCAACCGTCTCTGCGTCTCCACGGGCGATAGGTCCGGTCAGGACCCGCGCGGCGTCAATATTTTTTACGTTCAGTAAAGTTCCTTTTGCGAGCGGGACAAGGGCGCCGAGGGCATCCCGATTCTTAATCCCCGCGCCGCGGAGCGCGGCCTCGGCCATGTCGAAGAGGACGACGAGATAATTGGAGACGATGCTGCAGGCCGCGTGAAAGGCCGCTTTCTGACCTGCGCTGAGAAGGAGCGGCCGGCCGCCGAGCGACTTGACGATCCTCCGCCCTTCGGCGACGGCTTTGGGATCTCCCTCCAACGCGACGGCGATGCCCGCGAACAAATCAGCGCCGCCGTCTTTGCGGGCGAAGGATTGGACGGGATGGAAGGACGCGACGAAGGCGCCTCGCCTTCGCAGCGGGGCCAGAGCCGAAGCGGGAAGGGCTCCGCTGGTATGAAAGACCGTTTTTCCCGAAAAGCGTATCGCGGCCCGGGCGAGCTCATTCGCGGCGGCGGCGATCGTCCGATCCGGCAGGCAAATGAATACGATGTCCCCCAACTCCGCCGCCCGGGCGTTGTCCGTGAAGGGAGCGGCCCGGCCGATGAGGCGGGCGCTTTCCCGGGCCGACGCTTTCCGGAGACAGGTCACGGCCGAGACCTCATGCCCGGCCCGGTGCAGGGCCGCGCCCAGAGAGGTCCCGAGCTTGCCGCCCCCGATGATGGCCACGCGCTTCATCTGCGTTCCTTGAACACATCCAGCCAGAGCCGAAGATCGAGCCCGGCCGGAGGCTTTATCTCACGCTTCAGGGAGGCCCGCGCCCGGTGGAAGTCCTTGACCGTGCCCCGGAGTTTCTTGGCGAATTCGGAACAGCCGACGACCCGCGCGCCGCCGTCCCGGCCGAATCCGGCCAGTTCCCGGTCGGAGGTCACCAGGACGATATGACTCGGATCCTTCTGTTTCAGGATGATATCCATGATGAGATCGTCGGCCTTATCGCCCTCGGCGGGAAACAGGATCGCCAACGTCCTCCGGCCGGGCGGCGCGGGCGGCGTCTCAAGCCCGGGAACCGGAGCGCCGTCGAAGACGAGGATCACCCTCGCCCGCGTCTGCCGCTGAAACATCGAGAGGCGCCGGGCCAGGTCGATTTTGTCTTCGGCATCCTTGACGCGATTCCCCAAGCGGCCCAGAAAGTTGCTGCCGTCGATGAGGTAAGACATGGCGGATCGGGGCGGCGGCCGAGAGGCCGGTTCATCCCGGCGGCCAACTCATGCGCCGGCCGCCGAGGAGATGGAAGTGGATGTGAAAGACCTCCTGCCCCGAGTCCGGGGCCGTATTGAGGACGATCCGGTAGCCGGATTCCGCGATCCCCCGCTCCCGGGCGACGGCCCGAGCCGTCATTAGAACCTCGGCCAGCAGGGCCCCTTTTTCGGCCGGCAGTTCGTTGAACGAGGCGAAATGCTCCTTGGGGATGATCAGAATGTGATGGGGGGCTTTGGGGGCGATGTCCTCGAAGGCGAGAATCCGGTCCGTTTCGTGGACGATCCGGGCCGGTATCTGTTTGGCGGCGATCTTGCAGAAGAGGCAGGACTCCATTCCGGTCCTCCTTGTTCCTCTTTTTTGTCCGAGATACGCTCGATCCGGGCCCCCAGGGTTTTGAGCTTGTCCTCGATCCGCTCGTAACCCCGGTCGAGGTGTTCGACTTCGTTG
>JALHUR010000429.1 GCA_022867325.1 Candidatus Aminicenantota bacterium
GAGACCGAGGCGGGGCTGCGGGGAAAATTGGCGGCTGAAAGGCTTGTCGTCTGGTTGACCCGTGCCCTCGGGGATCAGTCAGGGCATCAACCATGAGATCCCGGCGCCAGAACGCGCCCAAACTCCCGGCTTCCAGTACACTGAAACCCTGATGAACGACAACGCACTGATCTGGATCATCGATGACGCCGCCGCCATCCGGGAGCTCCTGTCGTTCATCGTCACCGAAGCCGGTTATGAGATTGACGCCTTCTCGTCGGGGGAGGAGGTCCTCGCGCATTCCGGTCATGCGCCCGACGCCGTGCTCCTCGATCTCATGATGCCGGGTGTCGACGGGGTGGCTGTCCTCAAGGAGCTCAGGCGCAGGTTCCCCACGCTGCCGGTCATCATGATCACCGCCGACAATGACATCCAACGGGCGGTGGAGGTCACCAAGCTCGGCGCCTACGACTACCTCGTCAAACCGGTGGACAAAGAACGGCTCCTGACCACGCTCGCCCGCGCACTGTCCCACGGAACCCTCGAAAAGGAGGTGGTGCGGCTAAAGGGCGAACTCTCCGACCGCTACCACTTGCGGAATATCGTCGGTTCCTCCGCCGCCATGCGGAAGGTCTACGATCAAGTCGAAAAGGTCCTCGAATCCGAGATCACGGTCTATATCGCCGGCGAGAGCGGAACCGGCAAGGAGCTGGTGGCCAAGGCCATCCATCAGAACTCGGACCGCTCGGGCGGCCCGTTCATCACCGTCAACAGCGGCTCCCTCCCGCCCGATCTCCTGGAGAGCCATCTGTTCGGCCACGTCAAGGGGGCCTTCACCGGGGCCGTCAACCAGAAGAAAGGCCTGTTCGAGGCGGCCGACCGGGGATCGATCTTCTTCGACGAAGTCTCCTCGATCAACCTCGAGACCCAGGCCAAACTCCTCCGGGTCATGCAGGAGCGCGAGTTCATGCGCCTGGGCGGGACCAAGACGATCAAGGTCGACGTCCGGATCATCGCCGCCACCAACACCGACCTCGAGGAGCTCATCCATCAGAAGGCATTCCGCAAAGACCTCTTCTACCGGCTCAACGTCATCAAGATCGAGCTCCCCCCCTTGCGCGAACGGAAGGACGATATCCCCCTTCTCGTCAAGCATTTCATCGGCGTCTACGGCCGGGAGAACAACAAGGAGATCGAGGGCGTCAGCGTGGACGTCCTGGAACTCCTGATGAACTACGACTGGCCGGGCAATATCCGCGAGCTCGAGAACCTGATCGAGCGGGCCGCCGTCCTGTCCCGGTCCAAGCTCATCACCCGGGACAACCTGCCGCCCTTCCTGATCAGCTCCAGGGAGGAGGCGGCCGGCGCCCTGACCTTCGCCTCCGAGGAGATGACCCTCCACGAACAGCTCCAGGAATACCAGAAGAAAGTCATCCTGGCCACGCTGAAAAAGACGAAGGGGGTTCAGAACAAGGCGGCCCAGATCCTGGGGCTTAAGCCGACGACCCTCAACGAGATGATCAAGCGGCTCAAGATCGACATCCGCCAGATTTCCTGAGCCGGCCCGCGCCAGAAGTCGTCCCGCACTCATACTAAGCCGGAAACGGCCTAGTATGAGTACGGCAAGGCCGTCGCCGGCGAAGAGGTCAGTCGCCGAAATCCCCGGGCACGGCCTTGCGGGGGTTGATGGCGACCTTGCCGGGTTTCCCGCTGAAAGAGAAGCTAAAGGTCTGGGCGGCCTGGTCGACGACGACCATCTCGCTCCGGGTCCGATTCCCCTCTTTCCACTGGAGCCAGAGGGGGAAGACGAAAACCTCGCGGGGCTGGTTGACGATGACCTGGAGCACGGTTCCGTCCGGCCCGGACTGGATCCGTTGGGAAACGCGGACCTCGGGCAGAGTGTGGGAGCCGAACCATTTCTCGAAAAACCGGGACAGATCCCGGCCCGATCGCTTTTCCAGGATTTTCTGGAGATCCCGGGTCCTGGCCAGCTTGCTCCGGAACGTCTCCTGGAATTCCCGCAGGGCTCCGAACAGGACCTCCTCGCCGCAGAGGTCGAGGAGCATGTTCATGATCAGGGCCGCCTTGTTGTAGATGACGGCCTGGTAGGCCTCGAAATCGATCAGGGACAGACGCGAGCCCAGGATGATCGGCCCGAAC
>JALHUR010000430.1 GCA_022867325.1 Candidatus Aminicenantota bacterium
CCGGGAGCTCCTACGCGCCGCGGTCGTCGGGTTCAAAGTCGTCGGGATCGGGATCCTCCCCGTCCGCCTCGCGGGGATCGTCGTCCTCGCGCGGGTCTTCGGGTTCGCGGCCTTCGGGGAGCGTCCGCAAGAAATAGGACGGAAGCCGGCCGGCGCCGCCCGTCAGTGATCCTCTTCGGCTTTCTCCACGGAGTAGTAGTCCATCGTCATCATATGGTCCATGTGGGAGCAGAAGCGGACCGGCTCGGTCCCCGGGACGAAGATCTCTTTGAGCGGGAACAGGCAGAAGGGCGTCGCCAGCAGGCCCGTTTTCCGGTCGATCTCGATGAAGGTTAAATTGGGCGGGACCTCGAATTCCTCGACCGGGATTTCGACGCCGGCCGCCTCGGCTTTCTTTTTTTCGTCGTCGATCAGGTTCTTGAAGAAGTCGATCCAGACGGGAAGGGCGGCCACGGCGCCCGACTGGCGGTTGCCCAGCGTTATTTGCGTGTCATAGCCGATCCAGACGCCGGCGCAGAGCGAGGGCGAGAATCCCACGAACCAGGCGTCGGTGAAGTTATTCGTCGTCCCCGTCTTGCCGCCCAAGGGCTTTTCCAGGAAACTTGCCGCGGCAGCCGTCCCGCGCTGGACAACGCCCTGGAGGAGGCTCGTCATCATGAAGGCCGTCTGGGGCGAGATGACTTCCTCGGATTCGACGCGGGTTTCCTCGAGGATGTTCCCGTCCTTGTCCTCGATCTTGGTTATGAAGTAGGGCTTTATTCGGACGCCTTTGTTCGGGTAAGTCGTAAAGGCCGAGACGAGCTCGGCCAAAGTGACCTCGAAGGCGCCCAGGGCAAGGGACATATAGGGGTAGACGGTTGAGGTGATCCCGAACTTCCGGCAGTACTGGACGCCGGTCTGGGGCGAAATGGCTTGGAGAATCCTGGCCGTGACGACGTTGCGCGACTCCTCGAGGCCTCTGCGGAAAGTAACGGAGCCCTTGTATTTTCCGTCATAGTTGGGAGGCGTCCAGGCCTCGCCCGTCCATTTATCCTCGAAATTGACCGGCCAGTCCTGGAGGATGCTCGCCGGCGTAAAGCCGTTTTCCAGGGCGGCCGTGTAGAGGATGGGCTTGATGGCCGATCCGGTCTGGCGGAGGGCTTGGGTGGCCCGGTTGAACTGGCTCCGCTTGAAGGAATAGCCCCCGATTAAAGCTTTAATCTGGCCGGTCAACGGATCGACGGCAAGAAACGCCCCTTCGATCTGCGGTTCCTGGTCGAGGGAGACCTGGGCTTCTTTTTTTTCTTCGTCGACGCCGTTGACCAAGACCAGGACGACATCCCCGCGCTTGATCAGGGTGTCGAGGGCGCCCGCCTTGGTCCACGGAATGCCGGCATTGGACATCCGGCCCGAATAGTCTTTGAGCCTGAGCACGGCCTCCTTGCGCGAAGCGGTCAGGACGACGGCTTCGACGAAATCTCCGGGCTGGAGGGCCGGGACGCGCCAGCTCGGGAGCCAGACCTTTTCCAGCTCGGTATGTCCCTCGGCCAGGAGGTTCTTCTTGTCCTTCCGCCAGCCTTTTTTCTTATCCATGTCGCGCAGCCCCTTGTTGAGGGCTTTTTCGGCGAGTTCCTGGTAGCGCGGGTTGAGCGTCGTGTAGACCTTGAGGCCGGCCCGATAGAGGGCGTTGCCTCCGTAGGTCTTCTCGAGGTGCTTGCGGACCTCCTCGAAGAAGTAGGCGCCGAACTCCGACTCGTCCCTGCGCAGGGGAAGGACGGTCATGGGCCGGCCTTTGGCCGCCTCGGCCTGCTCCTTGCCGATGAAGCCTTCTTCGGCCATCCGGGTCAGGACGTGGTTGCGGCGGCGGAGAGTCTTGTCATAGCTATTATAGGGCGAATAGATCGAGGGGCCCCGGAAGATCCCCGCGATCATGGCGCACTCTTCGAGGTTCAGCTCCCCGACGCTCTTTCCGAAGAAGAGATTGGCGGCGGCCTCGATTCCGCAGGCGCCGTGGCCGAGAAAGAATTTATTGCAATACATCTCCAGGATTTTTTCCTTGGAATATCGTTTTTCGATTCGGAGGGCCAGGAGCCATTCCTTGAGCTTGCGAGACAGGGTCTGCTGCGTATAAAGGAAATATTCCCGAGCCAGCTGCTGGGTAATGGTGCTGCCGCCCTCGAGACGGCCACGGCGGCCGAGTCTAAGGTTCTCTTTGACAGCCCGGAGGATTCCCCGGTAGTCGATGCCCTTGTGCCGATAGAAACGCGGGTCCTCGGTCGCGATGATGGCCTTCTTGAGCAGATCGGGAATCTTCTCGTAGGGAATGACGATCCGGCGTTCCTCGGCATACTCCTTGACGGGCTTTCCGTCCTCGGCGTAGATGGTCGTGATGATCTTGGGCTGAAATCGCTCGAGCTCTTCGACATCGGGGAGATTGCGGCGGGC
Source organism: Candidatus Aminicenantota bacterium (assembly GCA_022867325.1). Classification (GTDB taxonomy): domain Bacteria; phylum Acidobacteriota; class Aminicenantia; order Aminicenantales; family JAFGBC01; genus JAFGBC01. Next base: position 2,425 of record JALHUR010000430.1, read on the forward strand.
GCCCACGTAAAACCCGACCGCGACGCCCAGGCCGATGGCGGTCAGGAAGAGGAAAGCGAGGAGGCTTCTCCTCAAGAGCTTGCGTTTGTCGATCTTGCGGATCTTGATGACAAAGACGGGCTTCTTCCTGCCCGGTTCGTTCTCGCCTGTCATATTAACTCCGCTATTTTTGCGAAGATCTTGTGGTGGACGGCCTCGGCCGGCTCCGAAGCGTCGACCGCCACGAACCGCCCGCCCCTGAAACGCCGAAAGATGGACCGGACCTTGCGAAGGTAATCCTCCCGCTCGAAGAGCTCGTCCCGCGTCCCGCGGTCCCGGATCCGCCCCAGTCCCCTCTCCGGGTCGAGGTCGAGGATGAAGACGAGGTCGGGCGGCACGGCGAACTCCTCGTTGAGGCGCCGGATGCGCCCGGTATCCAGCCCCTTGGCGCCCTGGTAGGCGATCGTCGAGAAGTAGTAGCGGTCCAGGATGACCGTCTCGCCCCGTTCCAAAGCCGGCTTGATGTTCTTTTCGACGTTTTCACGCCGGTCCTTCAGGAAAAGATCCAATTCCTCCTCGGCCGTCAGGGACCCGGCCCGTTTGGCTTTATCCCTGATTTTGCGCCCCCAGACGCCGTCGGTCGGCTCCCGGAAGACGGCCACTTTGCGCCCCATCTCCCGGAGTTTCCCGGCCAGGAGGGCGACCTGGGTGGACTTGCCCGCCCCGTCGATTCCCTCGAGGACGATCAGAATTCCGTTCCGCGTCTTGCTCTTCATGCCTCGCCCGGCGGCCCGATGATACCCTTGCCGGGAGCCCGAATGCAACTTTTTCCGGCCCTCCGGTCGTTTGAAATTAGTTGTGGACTATGCTATTGTCAAACCCTCGACTCCACGGCATGAATGCCGGGGCTTGGCCAGGGTTGACCCTGAGCCGCGCTTCTCGTCCCCACCTTGAAAGGCGGGACTTCGCGTCGGCGAACGGGTGAAAATCTTCATCTGGAGGATTGGATATGAAAAAAATCATAGGCTTTTCCCTGGGCAGCTTCCTGCTGGGTCTTATCGTCGCCGGCTATCTCTTCCTCTATCATCCGGGCAAGAACGCCCCGGCCGGCGCCGACGTTCCCGATAAATCGTCGACCCTGTCGGGCAACCTCTACGCTTCGGCCCCCCAAGTCAAGCCCGACCTGGACTTTGTCCGGATTTCGGAAAAGGTCGGCCCGGCCGTCGTTAAAGTCGTCTCCGAAAAGCTGGAAAAGGCTTCCGCCTCCGGGTTCTTCGAGGAATCGCCCTTCGACGACTTCTGGGACCGCTTCTTCGGAACGCCCCGGGGCCGCGACCGGGAATACAAGACCTATTCCCAGGGGACGGGCTTCTTCATCTCGGCCGACGGATATATCATCACCAACAACCACATCGTCGAGAACGCGACCAAGGTCACGGTCACCTCGGTCCAGGGCGAAGAATACACGGCCAAGCTCATCGGCGTCGATCCCAGGAGCGACCTGGCCCTGATCAAGATCGAGGGCAAGGACTTCCCCGCCGTCGAGCTCGGCGATTCCTCCCAGCTCAAGGTCGGGGAATGGGTCCTGGCCATCGGCAACCCCCTCGGCATGGAGCACACCGTGACGGCCGGCATTGTCAGCGCCAAGGGCCGCAACCTCGGCAGGGGGCTGAACGTGCCGACCTATCAAGACTACATCCAAACCGACGCCGCCATCAACCGCGGCAACAGCGGCGGGCCGCTCGTCAACCTCAAGGGCGAAGTCGTCGGCATCACCAGCAACATCCTGTCCCCGACCGGCGGGAATATCGGGATCGGCTTCGCCATCCCCTCCAGCCTGGCCAAGAAGGTCGTCGCCCAGCTCAAGGAGAAAGGGCGGGTCGTCCGGGGATACCTGGGCGTAACGATCAACCCCATCTCCGAGGACGTCCGGAAGAGCCTGAACCTGAAGACCAACAAGGGCGCCCTGGTCAATAACGTGGAAACCGACAGCCCCGCGGAGAAAGCGGGACTCAAGCGCTACGACGTCATCGTGGCCGTCGACGGCCGGCCGGTCGAAAGCGCCAACGATCTCAGCTTCAAGATCGCCGACGTGGAGCCGGGCTCCAAGGTCGAGATCAAGTACATCCGCGACGAGAAAGAGCGGACCACGACCGCCGTCGTGGCCGAGCTCGAGCCGCAGGAAAAGGACCAGGCCGCGGTCGAATCGGGTAAGGATATCGGCATCTCCGTGATCGCCCTGACCCCCTCCCTGGCCCGGCGCCAAGATCTCCGGGTCCAGGAAGGCCTCCTCATCAGCGAAGTGCGTCCCTCCAGCGAGGCCGAACGCAAGGGACTCGCGGCCGGGGACGTCATCCTCGAAATCAACCGCCGCCAGGCCAGCCGAGTCCAGGATCTCGAGACCGTTCTCAAGCAGGCCCGGCCCGGAGATCCCCTCATGCTCCTCATCCACCGCGAACAGGACGGCGGCGTCCAGGAGACGATCGTGACCCTGCGGATCCCGGGATGAAATTTGCCAAGCTCCACGGGCTGGGCAACGACTTCATAATCATCGATCAGCGGGACCTTCCCCCGGCCGAATCGATCGGAGACTTCGTCCGGAAGGTCTGCGACCGCCATACCGGCGTCGGGGCCGACGGCCTTCTCCTGATCGCAGTCGAGGACGCGGCGGCCGGCTTGGTCCGGTTCCGGATTTTCAACGCCGACGGCTCCGAAGCGGAGATATCGGGAAACGGGCTCCGCTGCGCGGCGGCCTCCCTATTCCAGCGCGGGACGATCGCGCCGCCCCGGATTCGCTTCCTGACGACGGCCGGGGACCGGAGCTGCGAGCTGATCGGCTCCGAAGGAGTCCTCTACGAGATCCGGACCGAGATGGGCCGGCCCAAATTCGCCTCGCCGGACATCCCTTTCGACGACGGCGCCGTTTATGATCGACTCATCGACTACCCCCTGGCGATCGGCCAGAAAACCTACCCGGTCACCATCCTCTCGATGGGAAACCCCCACTGCGGAGTGTTCGCCGACCGCTTCCCAAACCGGATCGAATGGCACCAGATCGGGAGCGAAATCGAGTCTCATCCCTTCTTTCCCAACCGGACCAATGTCGAATTTATCCATGTCCTCAACCGGAGCGAGATCGAGGTCCTGTTCTGGGAGCGCGGCGTCGGGGAAACCCTGGCCTCGGGGACCGGGGCCTGCGCGGCCGCCGTCGCCTCCATGGTTAAAGGCCTGACGGACCGGACGGTCGCGGTCCGGACGACCCTGGGCCGGCTCATCGTGGAATGGACCGAGGACCGGGTCCTCCAGTCGGGTCCGGCCGAAATCGTATTCGAGGGAACCCGGCTTTAACCCTTCCGGGCCTTCTTGGCTTTCCTCAACCGTATTGGCCTGACCAGGGCCTGCCTGAAAACGTCCCCGATCTCCTCGACGAAGATGAACTCCATCCGGGCCCGGATGTACTTGGGGATGTCGATGAGATCCTTCTTGTTGGGGAGGGGCAGGATCATCTTGCGGATGCCGGCCCGCTGGGCGGCCAGGACCTTTTCCTTGATGCCGCCGACGGGCAGGATAATCCCCCGGAGCGTGATCTCCCCGGTCAGGGCGATGTCGCGGCGGACCTTGATGTCGGTGCAGACCGAAATGAGCGAGGTCGCCATGGTGACACCGGCCGAGGGCCCGTCCTTGGGGATGGCCCCCTCGGGGATGTGGATGTGGAAGTCGAAGTCGGAGAAGGAGCGGCCGGGGATTCCGTACTCGTCGGCGTGGGTCCGGATATAGCTCAGGGCGGCCTGGGCCGATTCCTTCATGACCTCGCCCAGCGACCCGGTCAGGGTCAGGTTCCCTTTGCCCCTCATCTTGGTCGCCTCGACGAAAAGGATCTCCCCTCCCGTTTCGGTCCAGGCGACGCCGGTCGTGATCCCGATATGGTCCTTCTGGAGGAGCTGGTCTTTGAAGATTTTGGGCGGCCCCAGGAAGGTCTCGGCGCTCTTGGAAGTGATCCGGGTCCGGGTCCGGCGGCCCTCGGCGACCTTGCGGGCGACCTTGCGGCAGAGGGAGGCGATCTCCCGCTCCAGGTTCCGGACGCCCGCCTCGCGCGTGTACTGGCCGATGATCCTCTGGATGGCCCCTTCCGTGATCGCGATCAAGCGCGGGGTCAGGGCGTGCTCCTTGACCTGTTTGGGGACGAGGTGGCGCTCGGCGATCTGGAGCTTCTCCTCCTCGGTGTAGCCGGGGAGCTCGATGATCTCCATCCGGTCCCGGAAGGCGGGTTGGATGGGGTCGATCAGGTTGGCCGTCGTGATGAACATGACCTTGGACAGGTCGAACGGGACGCCCAGGTAATGATCCCGGAAGGAAAAGTTCTGCTCGGGGTCGAGGACCTCGAGCAGGGCCGATGACGGATCGCCCCGGAAGTCGGCCCCGATCTTATCGACCTCGTCCATCATGAAGACGGGGTTGTTGGAGCCGGCCCGGCGCAGGCCCTGGATGATCCGCCCCGGCAGGGCCCCGACGTAGGTCCGGCGGTGGCCGCGGATCTCGGCCTCGTCGTGGACGCCCCCCAGCGAGATCCGATGGAACTCCCGGCCCAGGGCGCGGGCGATCGATTTCCCGAGCGAGGTCTTCCCGACGCCGGGCGGGCCGACGAAACAAATAATGGGCCCCTTGATCTTCTTGGAGAGCTTCCTGACGCTCAGGTACTCCAGGATCCTCTCTTTGACTTTGTCCAGGCCGTAGTGGTCCTCGTCCAGGATGGTCTTGGCCTTCTTGAGGTCGAGGTTGTCGACCGTGCTCTTGTCCCAGGGCAGGGCGAACATCCAGTCGAGATAGTTGCGGAGGACGGTCGTCTCGGCCGATTCGGGGTGCATCTGGGCCAGCCGGCTGATCTGCTTGTCGAGCTCCTCCCGGACCTCGTCGGCCACTTTGAGCTTGCGGAGCTTGTCCTGGTAGACCTTGATCTCCTCCTGGAGCTCGCTGCCCTCGCCCAGCTCCTTCTGGATGGCCTTCATCTGCTGGCGGAGGAAATACTGGCGCTGCATCTTGTCCATCTCGCCCTTGGCCTCGGACGAGATCCGGGATTGGACGTCGAGGAGCTGGATTTCCCGGCTCAGCAGATCGTATCCCTTCTTAAGCCGCTGGACGGGATCGATGACTTCCAGGATCTGCTGGGCCTCGCCGACCTTGAGCTCGAGGTTCGAGGCGGTCAGGTCGGCCAGCCGTCCCGGCTCCTCGACGTTGGCGGCGATGATCAAGACCTCGGGGGCCAGCATCTTGCCGAGCGAGGCGGCCTTTTCCAGGTCGCTCCGGACGTTGCGGATGAGGGCCTCGGTTTCGATCGTCTTCTCGACCGGGTCGGGTTCGGGCAGGACCTGGACGGCGGCCGTGTAGAGGGACGCCTCCTCCTCAAGATGATCGATCCGGGCCCGGACCAGGCCCTGGGCCAGGATGCGGACTCGGCCGTCGGGGAGCTTGAGCATCCGCATGATCATGGCGACCGTGCCCACGTCGTAGATGTCCTCGCGCTTGGGCTCCTCGATCTCCATGTCCTTCTGGGTCACCAGGAGAATCATCCGGTGGGAGGACAGGGCCAGGTCGATCGCGTTCTTGGACTTCTCGCGCCCCACGAACAGGGGGACGATCATGTAGGGGAAGACGACGATGTCCCTGAGCAGGAGGACCGGGAGCTTGGCCGGGATCTGGAGCTTCTGGTTCTTCTCGTCGATGATCTCTTCGATCGGTTCTTCGTTCGTTGCATCTTTCTCTGCCATCATGAACCTCTTGTCATTTGTCCCGGCCCGGGCGGCGCGGCTTCCGGCTGGGCTCGCCGGGCCCCCGTCTCTTCAGGCGGACGGTCAGGATTCCGTTTTCGAGACAGGCCCTGGCCCGCTCGGGGGCGACGGCCGCCGGAAGGACGACGATGCGCCGGAAGCTTCCATAGGCCCGCTCGAGGCGTAGGAAGCGGGCGCCCGTCGGCAGGGCCGTCTCCCGCTTGATGCCCCGGATCTCGAGCCGGTTCCCGCACAGGATGACCTCGACGTCCTCCCGCGCGATGCCGGCGAGCTCGGTCTCGACCACGATCTCGTCCTTCGTCCCGCCGACGTCCAGGCTGGGGCCCCAGGTCTCGAATATCCGCAGGACCTCCCTCTCCCGGACCAAGGGCTCCGCCCCGAGTCGGCGGACGCGGGTCTCGGCCCTGCTGGCTCGCGTGACCGGCTTGATTCTCCGGACCATGGACCCTTCCGGCCTGGAGTCAGCGTTCCTTCAGGAGATGCTCAAGTTCCTGCTTGAACTCCATGACGTCCTTGAACTCCCGGTAGACCGAGGCGAACCGGACGTAGGCGACCTTGTCCAGGGACTTGAGCCGCTCCATGACGAATTGGCCGATCTCGGAGGCCGTCATCTCCTTCTCGGGCCGCTCCTGGAGCTTCGTCTCAAGCTCCTCCACGATTTCCTCCAGCCGGGACATCGGGATGGGACGCTTCTCGCAGGCCTTCATCATGCCCTTGAGAAGCTTCTGGCTGTCGAACGGCTGACGGCTGCCGTCCTTCTTGACGACCATATAGGGAAGCTCTTCGATCTTCTCGTAGGTCGTGAACCGGCGCTGGCAGGAAAGGCACTACCGGCGCCGGCGGACGGAGAGGCCCTTCTTGCTTTCCCGGGAATCGATGACCTTGCTCTCCAGGAAACCGCAGAACGGGCATCTCATGGGGCCTCACGATCTCCCAGGTGTTTAAGCTGAAAGAGGGACAGACCTTCCTTCCATAATATAGCATAGCCGATCAGGCATGTCACCACGAGCTGGATGGCGTGGACGACGGTCGTCATGGCGAAGGCAAGGCTGGGATTCATCCGAAGGATGGAGGTCATGGCCAGCTTGCTGAAGTAATGATAGCCGCCGACCATGCCCGGCGTCGGGATCGAGGCCCCGATCATGACCAGGAAGCAGTAGGGAATCAGGAAGAAATAGGGAACGTGCTGTTTGTAGGCCAGGAAGAAGATCCAGTAATAGAAGACGATGCCCAGCCAGACGACGAAGGACATCAGGCCGTACATGAGCATGTTGGCCGGCGAGCGGAAGAACTTGAGGCCCTCGATGAATTCGCGGATGAGCTCGAGGATCTTGGCGGACCAGCGCTCGGGCAGGGGCCGCAGGACGGCCGTGATGACGCGGAGGGTTCGGTCCTTGAAGAAGTATAGGGCCAGGGTCAGGAAGAGGAGGACGGTGGCGAAGGCGACCCCGATGCCGCCCCACAGGGTGAGGTTCGAGGCCACATCCTTGTCCACGGGGAGGATCTTGACGAACAGGGGGCGGGCCAGCATGAAAGCCCCGAGCAGGGCGCACATGACGAAGATGTCGAAGGTCCTCTCGACGACGACCGTTCCCAGGCAGAATCCCTTGCGGAGGTTTTCCTTCTTGGCCAGGTAGAGCGGTTTGACGAGCTCGCCGAGTCTCCCCGGAAAGATGAGGTTGACCGTGAACCCGACGGCGTTGGCGGCGAACAGGTTGTAGACGCTGATATCCGGCTTTTCATGGACGAGGAGGTACTTCCAGCGTAATCCTCTCGTAAAGAGGTGCACGGGGACGAGGACGATCGACAGGACGAAGAACGGGATGTTGATGTCCAGCAGGTAGCCCCGGACCTCGCCCCATTTAACGCTCCGGACGAAGAAGAACAGGAAGACGACGGTCAGGAAGAAGATGATGCCGAGTCGGACCCAGTGCTTTTTGGCCATCGGGATTTACGAGTCAGCCATATTACCACCACGCCCTCCGGGTGTCAATTCGACTTGGGGAATTCTGGGGACATGTATCGATTTTCTTAAATCGGTAACGTGTCCCCAGAATTCCCCTCATCGGTGACGTGTCCCCAAGTCGATCCGCCGCCGCACGAACTTGAAAAGCGCCGTCGTTTTTTGTATGATAGCTCCCCGTGCTGGGAAGTCGTCCAATGGTAGGACTCATGACTCTGGATCATGCAATCAAGGTTCGAATCCTTGCTTCCCAGCCAGCCTTTTTTCCTTATTCTTAGCCCGTCAAACCTTCTATGTCTTTCAATCTCAAGACTATAATTTCAGCGTTTTTCAGTTGACGGGAGGCAGTCTAGATTTCGGATGTCCATCGGGCTTGAAAATCTCACTCTACAAGTGATACATTGATCCGGGGTAGATCAACCCTTCGACTCCCCGGCATGAATGGCGGGGCTTGCTCAGGGTTAACCCTGAGCTTCGCTTCTCGTCGCCGCCTTGAAAGGCGGGGATCCGATTTTAAGCCCCGCTTTTCAAAGCGGGGTAGCGTCGGCGAACGGGTCAAAGGAGGACACAATGAAAAAGGCCATTTATGACTGGCTCATTCTGATGTTACTTGTCCCGCAATTCGGGATTGCGGCTCAGTCGAGAACGACTGAATTCCACAAGCTGAAAGAAAAGATCACAGTCGACAAGGTTATGAACATCCCGCTTCCGGACGGATACTTTCTTTCCGGAATCGTGAAAGACGCGTCGGGCGTTCCGGTCAAAAATGCCTGGGTGCGCGCCGCGAATTCGGATATGGGGTTCGGATGGGGAACCGCAACGGATGCCGCGGGCCTGTTTTCTTACCCCGTCCAGAAAGGCAGCTATTCGGTGATCGTCACTCCACCGCTGAGCGCATCCATCGACCCGGCCGCATTTTCTCGCCTCGTACCGACGACGGTCGAGGGCGTCTCTGTCGTTAACGACACGAATCTGGGGGAGATCAAGCTTCAGAACGGCTATATCCTGAGCGGGAAGATCAAGCCGCCGGCCGGGACGATCGGCCTGTTCGCGGGCACGCTGATGGCATTCCCTTCAAGCGGCCCGAATTCGACGATTTTTGCCGCCCAATTCGGATCGGGTTCCGACACGATGAAATACGCTATGGCGGTCCCAGCCGGCAGCTACAAGCTCATCCTCATTCCGATTATGGTTTATAACAGCACCCATCAAACCATTCCGATGACATTTAAAACGGACAAAGTCACGATTTCCCAGGATGCCGTAAAGAACATCAAAGGCCCGAAGGGTTTCAAGATCTGGGGAACCGTCAAAGATACGGGGAAGACCGCCCTCAGCGGCGTCTTGGCTGTCTTCCAGAAAATGAATCCTTTTGTCAAAGGCATGATCATCACGGAGTTCATCGTTATGAATGGAAGCTACTCGGGCTATCTTCCCGCGGGCAATTTTACGCTCGTCTTCCTGCCCTATCCGCCCGTGAACACCGGATACAAGGGAAAGGCCACCA
>JALHUR010000431.1 GCA_022867325.1 Candidatus Aminicenantota bacterium
TCCCCCCTGGAAGTGTCCCGGCTCTGTTAAATACAATAACAAGAGATTTATGAGACGGGACACTTGTTTGACCCTGGTGCCGAATTTTTGTATAGTCAACGGGCCGTGTATTTCCTTTATTCGTCCTTCCTCCTCCTGGCCTTGATCCTCTACGCGCCATTCTATTGGATCAAGGTCAGGTTCGTGAAAAAGGACAAGCTCCGTCTGCGCCAGAGGCTGGGACGCGGCCTGACCCCCAGGACCTCCTCCCGGCCCGCCGTCTGGATCCACGCCGTCTCGGTGGGAGAGGTACTGTCTCTCCAGCACCTGATACGGGAAATCAAGAAAAAGCATCCCGGCTGGGAGATCGCCTTCTCCTCCCTGACCGGCACCGGCCTTCATCAGGCCAGGGAAAAGCTCAAGGAGGCCGACCCCGTTTTCTTCGTCCCGATCGATTTGCCCGGCCCCGTCCGGCGCGTCCTTGACCGTCTGAAGCCCGATATCCTTGTTCTGGCCGAATCCGAGCTGTGGCCCAACCTTCTCAGGGAGGCCCGCCGGAGGACCAAGGGGATCCTCCTCATCAACGGCCGGATCTCGGAGCGCACCTATAAGAGATATCTCAGGTTCAAGCCTCTGTCCCGCCGCGTCCTCGGCTCGGTCGACCGTTTCCTCGTCCAGACCGATCAGGATAGGGACAGGATCGTGGGGATCGGGATCGACCCCGCCCTGGTCGAAGTCGCGGGAAACCTGAAAACCGAGGTTCACCTTCCTCCCCTCGACGGCCGCGACAGGGTCAATCTCAAGAAAAGCCTCAGCTTGTCCCCGGCCCGAAAAGTCGTCCTGGCCGGAAGCACCAGGAAAGGGGAGGAGGACAGGCTCCTCAAGGCGTTCGCCGAGGCCGGCCGGGCGGGCGGGGAAACGGCCCTGATCGTCGCGCCCCGGCATCCCGAACGGGCCGGAGAGGTCGAGCGTATCGCCGCCGCCCTGTCCCTGGCCTGCGTCAGGCGAACCCTCGTCAAACCCGGCGATAAATGGGACGTCCTTATCCTGGATACGATCGGAGAGCTCGCCCGCTTCTACGCCTTGTGCGACGCGGCTTTCGTCGGGGGAAGCCTCGTCGATTGGGGAGGCCATAACGTCCTGGAGCCGGCCTTCTACGGGAAGCCGATCTTCTTCGGGCCCCACATGAGGAATTTCGCGGCCCTTGCCGAGGCCTTTCTCAAGAATGAGGCGGCCCGCGTCGTCGCGTCCGATGAGGACCTCATTCGGATGTTTCGGCTCGAGGACGAGGGATCGCTCCGGGAAATGGGCCGTAAGGCCGCCGCCCTTCTTTCCTCCATGTCCGGCGCCACGGAGAGGACCATCCAAGCCATTGAAAAAATGATGGAGGGGAGAAGCCGATGAGGAGGACGATAACGGCTTCCGCGCTGATCGCGGCGCTTGTTCTTTTCGCGGCTCCGGGAAAGCTCTCGGCCCAGGCCTCTTCGTCGCCGGACCGGATCGACCGGATCGACAAGGATACTCTCAGGAAGTTTTTCAAGGATTTTGGGGCCGTCTGCGCCTCTCCCAGGGATTGGCAAGACCGGGATCTCTGGACATTCGCCGCGATCGTGGGAGGAGGGATCCTCCTTTACGCGGCCGATACCCGGATTCAGGATTGGGCCCAGAAGCATCGCAGCGACACCACGAACGACGTCTCCGGATTCATCTCCAATTTCGGGGACGGCTTCGTTCTGTCGACGGTCCTGCTCGGAGTCTACGCGGCCGGCGAACGGGCGGGCCGGCCGTCCTGGCGTCGGACGGCCCTGTTGAGCCTGGAGAGCTTGGGGTCCACGGCGTTGATCGTTTTTGTTTCCAAGTTCGCCGTCGGCCGGGCCAGGCCCTATGCCCACGAGGGGAATCACAGCTACGAGCCGTTCGCGGCGCGAAGCGCCTATTCCTCGATGCCCTCCGGCCACTCGGCCTCGGCCTGGGCGGTCGCCACCACGATCGCCGAACAAAGCGAAAGTTCGGTCGTCGACGCGGTCGCCTACGGTTTGGCCGCCCTGGCCGCGGCCTCCCGCGTCCACGACAACAAGCACTGGGCGTCGGATGTTTTCCTGGGCTCGGCCCTCGGCTATTTCACGGCCAAGAAGATCTGCCGGATCAACCGTCCCAAGCTTCTCCTAAGCCCCGCCTTGCTCGAGAATGCCTATTTCTCCTTCGAGCTCAACGGACAACGCCGCTCCCTGACCCTGACCTTGTCCTGGTAAATTCCATCTGTCTCCGGCTTCCCGATTAAAACGGTGACGCTTATCCATTTCCCCAATTTCCGCATCCCTAAAGCGGGGACATGGTTAAGCGTCACCTTTTTTGTTATATTAAGGCCTTAATCTCCTTTGGAGACGAGGACCCATGACTACATTCACGCGGCGGGAATTTCTCAAGGGAGCGGCCCGGA
>JALHUR010000432.1 GCA_022867325.1 Candidatus Aminicenantota bacterium
CGAGGCCGCAGCGGCTCATGGACTTGACGACGGCGCCCCAGGCCTCGAGGTCTTTGAGGTCCTGCAAGGTTCCCTTGCCGTCCCTGACCTTCTCCAGTTTCCTCTTGAGAAGGGCGTTGCCGGCCCGGCAGGGGACGCACCAGCCGCAGGATTCCTCGACGAAGAACTCCATGAAATTATGGACGACCTCGAGGAGGTCCCGGCCGGGGCCGAAGATCATGATCGACCCTCCGGTCGGGAGGTCGGCGAAGCAAATGGTCCTCCCGAAGTCGCGGGGACCGATGCAGGAACCGGAGGGGCCGCCGACCTGGACGGCCGCGGCATCGGGAGCCCCGGCCATATCCAGGAGCTCCCGGACGGTCAGGCCGAAGGCGACTTCATAAACACCGGGCCGGTCGCAGTCGCCGGACACGCTCAGGAGCTTGGTCCCCGAGGATTTGGAGGTTCCCAGGGATTTAAACCACCCCACGCCCTGGGCCAGGATCCGGGCCGCGCAGCACAGGGTCTCGACGTTGTTGACGGTCGTCGGCTGATTCAGGTACCCGATCTGGACGGGAAACGGAGGGCGGTCCCTCGGCTCTCCGCGTTTGCCCTCGGCCGATTCGATCAGGGCGGATTCCTCGCCGCAGATATAGGCGCCCGCGCCCATCTTGATGACGATGTCGAAATCGAATCCCTTTGTCCCGGCCGTGTCCTTCCCGAGAAGGTTCTCGCGGCGGAGGCCGTCCAGGAAGCTTTCCAGGTGGGGTCTTAAATAGAGGTACTCCGCCCGAAGATAGAGAATCCCCTCGGCCGCGCCTACGGCGTACCCGGCGACGGCCATGCCCTCGAACAGAAGCCGGGGGAGTTCGGTCAGGATGACCCTGTCCTTGAAGGTGCCCGGCTCTCCCTCGTCGGCGTTGCAGATAACATAGCGGCGGCCGCTCTTTTCCCTCCTGCAAAAATCCCACTTGAGGCCGGTCGGGAATCCGGCCCCGCCGCGGCCCAACAGGTTTGATTTCTTGACCTCTTCGATGACCGCCTCGGGGGACATGGCCACCGCCTTGCGCAGGCCGCTCCCGGCTTCGTGGGCCCCGAATAAAACCGGCCCGGCCTTCCGGATATTGTTGGCGACCATCGTCCGGATGAGCTCCGACTGGTTGGCGCCGTCTCCGTATTCGAGCACGAGCTCCTTGACGGGGCGCCCCGCCTTCATCCCGGCGACAAGGTCCTTGACCTTGGCCTCGGTCAGGCGGGTGAAGATGACGCCGTTGATGATGGCCGAAGGCTCTTGATCGCTCATGCCCAGGCAAGAGGTGTCGTGGAGGCCGATGAGGCCATCGGGGCTTACGGATCCGAAACGGCATCCGGCTTCCTTTTCGAAGGCGTGGGCAACCGAGGCGCGGCCCTTCATCAGGGACGCGATGGAGTTATTCAGGTAGACGGCGTAGCGGCCGACGGGCGTCCGGGAGAAGAAATGGTAGAAGCTGACGACGCCCTCGACTTCGACCTCGGACAGCCCTAAGGATCGAGCGATCTCGGCCCGGCTGTCGCGGTCGATGCATCCCCGTTCGGCCTGGACGTCGCGGAGGAGGTCGATGAGCCGGGTCGGATCCTTCCCATGGCGGTTGATGATTTTTGGAGTTGAAATCATGGCTATGCCTCTGGTCTTAAACATATTAAATTAGCATAAATCCCCGAATCGGGCAATTCATTTTTTGGTTTCGCTTGCTTTTTTCCTTGAAAAAAAAGTAAAATCCATGGAGAATATGGGTATCCATCGACATCCTAGGAAGGAGGACTAATGGGCAAGAAGAACCTTTATCTCCTCGGTGCGATTCTTCTCGTCGTCGCCGCTTTCTCCAGTTGCTCCTCGCAACCCGACAAGGCCGTCATTGAGAGGTATTTCCACGCCATCCAGCTCAATGACCTCACGACCATGTCGACGATCGCCGTCGCGCCGACCGACATCGATTTCAAGTCATTCGAGATCACCAAGCTCGGCGAGGCCAAAGTCCAACCCGCCGGTCTGCCGGACATGGCCAAGAAGGAAAAGGAGCTCCAAAAGAAACTCCAGGACCACGTTGAGCCGACGCTCGTCGCCAAAGACGTTCTGGATGCCGCCAAGGAAGAGATCGACAATGCCCGGACCAAAGCGGCCAAAAACGCGGCCCAGAAGAAGGTCGACGATCTCCAGGCCAAGTACGATCAGGAATACGAAATCCACAAGCAGCTCCAGAAGGACTATAATGACGCCAAGGCCGCGGCCGCCCACGAGGAAGAGACGGCCATATTTTCGCTCGGGGTCAAAGACATTCCCAACGTTCGCGACCTGACCGGCGAGGTCCAGTCCAAGCAAGCGGAAGTCAAGGTTGTCAACAAGGCCGGCGCCGAGAAGACTTACATCTTCCAGCTGAGGCTCTTCAATCTTAAAGATGAAACTCTTAACCTGAACCGCCGCGGGAGATGGGTCATCACCGATATTAAAGCCACCAGCTGACCCGAGGACGATCGGGTCGTTATTGACTCTTCTCGATAGTTCGGCTATATATAGAGTTCTTTAGCGCGGGCCGTTAGCTCAGAGGGAGAGCACCGGCCTTTTAAGCCGGGTGTCGCTGGTTCGAGTCCAGCACGGCTCAAAGGCTTTCCCTGCCCCTGTCGTCTAGCCCGGTCCAGGACATCGCCCTTTCACGGCGGCAACACGGGTTCAAATCCCGTCGGGGGCGTTTTTATTCTTATCCGTTTCCGCCTCGATCCCGGGGCGGCGCCCGTCGGCTTTCCGGTTCCGTCTTTTCCAGAGGATAAAAACGTAAACGGCCGGGAGCTGGTAGAGGGTCAAGATGATCGGCGCCAGGATGAACCAATAGATGTTGAAGATCGGGCCGAACAGGAGGATGAAGGCGCCGCAGCCCAGGAGGGAGAGAAGGGCGGCCAAGACGAGCAAGGGATGAGGGAGGCCGCGCTTCATTTGTCGAGGGCGAAGCCTTTGTCCCGGAACAGCCGAAGGCAGGCCTCAACGATGGCCGGTTCGTAGAGCTGGCCGCTTCGGGATTGAATTTCTTCGAGGGCGCGGTCGATGCCGTAGGAGGGTCGGTAAGGGCGGTGGGACGACATGGCCTCCACGACGTCGGCCACGCCGAGGATCCTGGCTTCATAGAGGATCTCGTCTCCTTTGAGCCCGCCCGGATAGCCGGAACCGTTGATCCACTCGTGATGCTGGAGGACCATTTGGGCGACCGGCCAGGGGAAATCGATCGCCTTGAGAATATCGAACCCGACCTGGGGGTGGGTCTTGATGATGGTGAATTCGATGTCGGTCAACTGGCCGGGCTTGCTCAGGATCTCGGCGGGGATGTAGATCTTGCCGAGGTCGTGGATATCGCCGGCCATGCGCAGCCCGTCGATTTGGTTGGGGGAGATTCCCATCTCTTGAGCGATCGCGCAGGAGAGCTTGCTGACGCGGCGCTGGTGGCCGGCCGTGTAGGGGTCCCGCATTTCGATCGTCAAGCCCATGGCCTGGACCGTGGCGTCGAGGGCCCGCCGGAGCTTGTCGAGGCCGGCCTCGAGGTCCGCCTCGGTTTGTTTGCGCATGGTAATGTCCCTGAAGACGAGAACCCCACCCATCGAGCTCCCCTTTTCGTCCCGGATCGGGGATAAGCTTCCTTCGACCGGGAGCGAAAGCCCGGATTTGGCGTGGAGGATGGATTGGCTGGATAGGACGGAATCGGCGATTTCCGATGATCCCGCCGTACCGGAGCGGCCGGCCGGGAATTTCTTTCCGTCGGCCTCGGCCTTGAAAACTTCGGCGAGGGGCTTATGGAGAGCTTCTCCCTCGTCCCAACCCGTCAGCCGCTCCGCCAGGGGATTCATAAAGGCGACCCGGTCCGCCGTGTCCGTGGCGATGATCCCGTCCCCGATGCTGTAGAGGATCGTCGTCAACCAGCGGTCCCGCTCCTTGAGCTTCTTGTCCATCTTGGACTTATAGAGGGCCATCTCGATCGTCGTCTGGAGCTCGCGTTCCTCGAAGGGCTTGAGGAGGTAGCCGAAGGGTTCGGTCATCTTGGCCCGTTGAAGGGTCGTCTCGTCCGTGTAGGCGGTCAAGTAGACGACGGGGATGCCCAGGGATTCCCAGATCGTGTCGGCCGCGCTGATGCCGTCGACCTCGCCCTTGAGGACGATATCCATCAGGACAAGGTCCGGACCGAGTTCGCGGGACTTCTGAATGGCCTGCTCGCCGGTCGAGACGAGTCCCGCGATACTATAGCCGAGGCTCCTGAGCATGTTTTGAATGTCCCGGCCGACGAGGCTTTCGTCCTCGACCACGAGAATACGGATATTGGCCATACCATCCCGCCGTTCTTTTATCACTATTCTACACTTCTCCCCCAACCGTGTCCAACGGCGGATCCGGCCCGCCGCCGGAGATGTTCAGACCCTGGTCTTGTACCTGAGCTGGCGGAAGACAAGCTCGAAGCGGGTTCCCTTCGCCTTTTTCCGGGAGAGGCGTCCTTCAACCTGGTGTGTCAGCATGGTCACGATCTGGAGACCGAGCGTCTTCGTCTTCCAGGGGTCGAGGCGGGCGGGCCATCCGACGCCGTTGTCAGCGACGGTGAGCGTGAAGGTTCGACCGGCGGACGGTCTGAGTCCGATCAGGATGGTTCCGGCCTTGGTTCCGGGAAAGGCGTGCTGGAGCGCGTTGGACACGAGTTCGTTGACGATCAGCCCGCAGGGGATGGCCGTCCGGATGTCCAGGGGAGACTTGCGGAGGTCGAACCGGAGCCGAACCCGTCCGGGATCGACCTTCAGGGAATGGAGGAGGTAGATGGCCAGGGCTTGGATGTAATCGGAGAAATCGATCCGGGTCGTAGACCCGGCCTGATAGAGTTTCTCGTAGACGAGGGAGATCGCCCGGATGCGGTTCTGGCTTTCCTTGAACAGGTGGAGGACATGCCTATCCTTGATGGATTCGGTTTGAAGGCTGAGCAGACTGGTGATGACCTGGAGATGATTCTTGATCTGGTGGAGGACTTCTCTGAGGAGATCATTTTTTGGGGCGAGAACGTCTCCACCGAGGTTCGTCCGTCCCGATCGAGAGCCCTTCCTCATACCCACATCCTTCAGATCGATTCAATCATAAGGCATTCCCCCCCCGAATTCAAGGGACGTCGAGCCCCTCGCCGGCAAGCCCCCGGGCATCGCATCGCCGGTCAGGACGAAAAGAACTGGATGCGATTCCCTTTGGACGATTTGGCCCGGCTGGCGGCGGCCTCGGCGTTTCGGGTCAGGGTTTCCACGTCCTCCCCGTCGTCCGGGAAAAGAGAAATTCCCGCGCTGGCGGAGACCGAAATGGAATGGCCCTTCCACTCGATGGGGGGCCGTAGGGATTCCCGGATCCTCCCGGCGACTTTAAGGACGATGGGCGGGTGTTTGATTTCAGCCAGGACGAGCATGAATTTTGCATCCCTGATCCGGGCGACCGTATCGCTTTTCCGGACGATCGAGACCAGACGACGGCCGGTTTCCTGGAGGACCTTGTCCGCGGCGGCCGACCCCATCTTTTCGTTGACGGCTTGGAAATCGTCCAGCTCGACCAGAATGAGAGCGATCTTGAGCTTCTTGCGCCGGGCCTGGGCCATTGCCAAAGTCAGGCGGTCGGCGAACAACAGCCTGTTGGGAAGTCCGGTCAGGGCGTCGCGGACGGCCAGCTGGAAGAACTTCTCCTCTTGCCGTTTGGACAGGACCAGTTTGCGGAAGAGGAAAACAAGGTGACTGGGATTCTCCCGGATATCATGGATGACGACGGCGGTCGTCTCGATCGGAATCCGGAGGCCGTCCTTGGTCGTCAGCAGGACCGACTTCCCGGGCGTCCAGCGGCCCCTTCTGATGAGGTCCTCGTAGGAAGGGAAAGCCGCTCGGCCGGTTTTTTCGATTTGGATCCTCAGGACCTCGGACACATCCCGGCCTTCGATCTCGGACGTCTTCCAGCCGGACAGCTGTTCGGACTGGACATTCATGAACGAGATCCGGCCCTGGGGATCGGCGGCGATGACGGCGTCCTGAATGTTGTCGAGAATAGAGATAATCCACCGTTCCCGTTCCTGAAATTGGGTTTCCCGGGCATGCTTGTGGAGGGCCAGCTCGATGGTCGTCTGGAGCTCCCGTTCCTCGAAGGGTTTGAGAAGATAGCCGAAGGGCTCCGTGAGCTTGGCCCGATTCACGGTCGCCTCATCGGCGTAGGCGGTCAGGTAGACAATCGGGACGTCACGGCGGGCGCGGATCTTTTCCGCCGTCGCAATCCCGTCCAGGGACCCCTTGAGGACGATGTCCATCAGGATGAGGCCGGGGCAATTGTCCTCGATCTTCTGGAGGGCCTTTTCGCCGGAGGACACGACCCCCGCCACGGCATAGCCGAGATTCAGGATCATGGCCTGAATGTCCTTGGCGACCAAGCTTTCGTCTTCAACGATGAGAATTCGGGTCTTGGCCATGGATCTCCGCCGGTTACCGGTACTTGGGCTCCCGGAAGCGGATCCGGAATTCGGTGCCGCCGTTCCGGACGAGCTTGATCGTTCCGTCCAGCTGTTCGACGAGCATGGTCACAAGCTGCATCCCCAGGGTTTTTGTCCTGCGAAAGTCGAAGCCCCGGGGGAATCCGGTTCCATCGTCCTTGATGACGAGAAGGCAAGTCCTGTCCCCTTCGGGTCGGAGCATGAGGCTGATTTCGCCCCGGCGCTCTTGGGGGAAGGCGTGCTTCAGGGAGTTCGAGATAAGCTCGTTGACGAGAAGGCCGCAAGGGATGGCCGTGTTGATGTCGAGGGCGACATCGCGGATATCGGCCCGGAACCGGATCAGGGAGGGCTTGATCCGGTAGGACTGAAAGAGATATTGGGCCAGGCTTCCGACGTAGCCGGCCATGTCGATCCGGGCCAGATCCTTGGACTGGTAAAGCTTTTCGTGGACGAGGGCCATGGACCGGATGCGGCGCTGGCTCTCCTTGAGGAGGGTCATCGCCTCTCCGTCCTTGAGGTGGCGGGCCTGGAGGTTCATGAGGCTCGATACAACCTGGAGGTTGTTCTTGACCCGATGGTGGATCTCTTTGAGGAGAACCTCCTTCTCCCGGAGGGACGCTTTGAGGGCGTCCTCGGACCGCTTCCGCTGGATGGCCATGGCCGCCTGGTTCGATACGAACATCAGGATGGCTTTATCCTCCTCGGTATAGCGGACCCCTTCCGTGTAGGTTTGAACGACCATGACTCC
Organism: Candidatus Aminicenantota bacterium; assembly: GCA_022867325.1. Classification (GTDB taxonomy): domain Bacteria; phylum Acidobacteriota; class Aminicenantia; order Aminicenantales; family JAFGBC01; genus JAFGBC01. Next base: position 7,237 of record JALHUR010000432.1, read on the forward strand.
GATCGTCTTGTCCTTGACCTTGAGCGGGACGCCCAGCCAGTCGATCGAAGGGGCCCCGATGGATTCGACCTGTTTTTTCCGGAGGAGCTCATTGAATTTTTCGGGAGAGGCCAGCAGCGGTTCGCCGCTGCGAAGGACGTACTCGGTCAATCCCTTGCCCGGCTTCTTGGGCTTCTCGGGTTCGTCGAACTCGTCGATGAAATAGGGGAAGGTCAGCAGATCGCGTTTGGCATCGTCGAGGGAGATGTAAAAATTCCGGGCCGGCATCAGGTCGGAGATGATGAGGTGGATGGAGCGGAAAAGGGCGCCCAGGTTTTCGGTTGCATGAACGGCCTCCGAAATCCTGAAGGCGGCGTTCCGGACCCGCTCGGCCTTCTTGCGCTCGGTGATGTCCCGGATGTAGACGACGATGACGGGAGATCGTCCCATCCGGACGAGGCGGACGTTGACCTCGCAGGGAAACAGGGCCCCATCCTTCTTTTTAGTGACAACCTCGCCAAACAGTCGGCCCCGAGCGGCGATCGCCTTCCGGATTTTAGAGAGCTGGGGCAGGACCTCCTTGCTGATGAGGTCGCGAGCCGTGAGCTTCAGGAGCTCCTCGCGATTGTATCCGTAAATCTCGCAGGCGGCCGGGTTGCAATCCAGGATGCGGCCTTCCAGGGTCCCTATGAACACGGCATCGGTGGCGGCCTCGAACAAGGCCCGAAAGTAGATTTCACCCTTGGTCAGGACATCCCGGACGTTCCCGGCTGCGGCCCCGCGGCGGACCGGAGCGAGACCCGAGGGGCGTTTCTTGGCGGACCTCCGTTTTCCTTTTTTTTGTTCGGGCTCTTTATGTCTAGACATCCCGCCTCCTGGAGGACGCCGTCCTATGAAATCCTTGTATCAAGATATCAAGGATCGATCGGTTTGTCAAAACCGCGGGAGAGAGGAGCGTGGGCGGTGCAGGGTTCGAACCTGCGACCCCCGGTTTGTAAGACCGATACTCTGCCGCTGAGCTAACCGCCCGGCCGTTCCGAAGATGCTTCTTAAGGTAGAGAAGGTCGTCCCTTTTGTCAACCCCTCGACCCCCGGCCGTAAGGCGGAGGCTGGTCAGGGTGACACTGAGGCTTTGCGAACGTGTCAACCCCTCGATACTCATACTAAGCCGTTTCCGGCTTAGTATGAGTGCTGCAAGGCTGGGCTCCGGGCTTACGTCCATGGAATCAGACCAATGTAGGCTTTGGAGCGCACTCATAAGCCGTTTCCGGCTTATGAGTACAGGCGGAAGCCGCCGTCGGCGAACGGGTCAAGGCAAGCCGGCGGCTCCGGGGATAGGATAAGACAGCGGCCGGCGGCCCGTCGCGGCCTACTCCCGCCGTCCTGCGGGGGCTCATCTTGACGGGACTTCGGCGGCTTTCTTTTTGTCAATGGGGTCTGTTGACATAAATCCGCCCCTATGTTATGGTTAAAATCTCTTTTTTACGCTTAAATCAAGAACCAAGGGAAAAGATCATGTTTGCGATCATCCGAACAGGCGGAAAACAGTACCGCGTCCAGCCGGGCGATTTACTGGATGTCGAGAGGCTGGCGGCCGAACAAGGCCAACCGGTCACCTTTGATAATATCCTCTTAATCGATGACGACAAGGAAACGCTGGTCGGCACGCCCCTTCTCGAGAACGCCCTCGTCAAGGGCGAAGTCGTCGAGCAGCACAGGGACCGGAAAATTCTCGTCTTCAAGAAAAAGCGGAGAAAACAGTACCGGAGGACCCGGGGTCACCGTCAGGCCTTGACGAAGGTTCGGATCCTGGCGATTCATATCGATCGGAACTCCGCCCCGATCCAGGAATTCGTCCCTCCGCCGTCTCCTCCCCGGGCGGCCGGGCCGGACGTTGCCGTCGGCAAGGCTCCCGTTGTCAAGGAGGCCAAGCCCAAGAAGGCGGAGAAGGTCGCCCCGAAAGCGGTCAAGCCCAAAACCGGGAAGGGCGAAGCCTCCCGAGCCAAGGACAAGGAAACCAAGAAAAAGCCGATAGCCAAGAAGGCCGCTCCTTCCAAGTCCTCGGCGAGGTCCAAGGAGTAAGATTATGGCGCATAAAAAATCTTCGGGAAGCGCGAGGAACGGCCGGGAAAGCCATTCCAAGAGGCTGGGCGTCAAGAGATACGGCGGACAGACGGTCAGTGCGGGATCGATTCTCGTCCGCCAGCGGGGGACCCCTTTCAAGCCGGGGACCAACGTCGGCCGGGGGAAGGACGACACGCTGTTCGCCAGGACGGCCGGGGTGGTCCACTACGAGCATAAAGGCAAGCGGAATACGGTCGTTTCCGTCATCCTACCGGCCGCGGAGGCGGCCTCCTGAGACACGCGCCGGATTGAATAGGATAGGGTTCGCATCGTTCCGATCGGAAGGGGGAGCGCGTCCGACCTCTCAGGCGGCCCGCCCCAGACACAATGTTCGTTGACCAGGTGAATGTCTTTCTCCGCGCCGGGAACGGGGGGAACGGCTGCGTCAGTTTCCGGCGGGAGTACCGGGTGCCCAAAGGCGGTCCGGACGGCGGCCGCGGCGGCGACGGCGGCAGCGTCATCCTGATCGCCGACCCGAGTTGCCACTCCCTGTCTTTTTTCCGTTTCCACCCTATCAACAAAGCCAAATCCGGCCGCCATGGAGAGGGAGGGAACAGGAGCGGGAAAAAAGGGGACGACCTCCTCCTGTCCGTGCCCGCGGGAACGGTCGTCAGAGTCAAGGGCGGATCGGAGATCCTGTTCGACCTGACCAAGCCCGGGGACCGTTTTCTGGCCGTGAAGGGCGGGAAGGGCGGCCGGGGGAACGCATCCTTCGCCACCTCGACGCATCAGGTGCCGCGGGAGTTCGAGCCGGGCCGTTCCGGGGAGGAAGGGGAGCTGACCCTGGAGCTGAAGTTGATCGCCGACGTCGGCCTGGTCGGATTCCCCAACGCCGGCAAATCGACTTTGATCTCGAAAGTGTCGGCGGCCCGGCCCGTCATCGCCGATTATCCGTTCACGACCCTCGTCCCCCATCTGGGCGTCGTCGACGCGGGTCGGCGCAGAAGCTTCGTCATAGCCGATATTCCAGGCCTGATCGAGGGGGCCCATCTCGGCCACGGCCTGGGAATCCAATTCCTCAGGCATATCGAGCGGACCAAGCTCTTGATCCATGTTGTGGACATTTCCCCTTACAGCGGCCGCGATCCCGTCGATGATTTCAAGGTCGTGACCGGCGAGCTTGAAGCCTACAACCCGGCGCTCCTGGCAAGGCCTCAGTTTATCGTGGCCAATAAAGCGGATCTTTTGACCGGCCGGGAAAACCGGCTGGAAGGGCTGCGGTCTCTGGCCCGCTCCCGGAGGCATCCCTTTCACGCGATCTCCGCGCTGAAGGGGGAGGGCCTGGCCAAGCTCGTCTTCGCGGTCGCCAAAACGCTGGAGACGATGGAGACTTCCGAGGGCTGACGGCATGGCGAAGGACAGGATCGGCCTTTTCGGGGGAACCTTCAACCCGGTCCACTCCGGTCACATCCACGCCGCCCAGCGGGTCCGCGCCCGATTCGGACTGCGGGAGATCCTGTTCATTCCTTCCTACATCCCTCCCCACAAGGAAACGCGGGACCTCGCCCCGGCCGCGGACCGGCTCGAGATGGTGCGGCTGGCCGCCCGAGGCCTCCCCGGCCTCACGGCCTGCGCGGTCGAGGTCGAGGCCCGGCAGACGTCCTACGCGGTCTTGACCTTGGACAAAATGAAGAACCGCTATCCCGGCGCATGGCTCTTCTTCATTCTGGGAACGGACGCCTTCTTGGAGATCGAGACCTGGAGGGATCACCGGCACCTCCTCGAAGAATGCCATTGGATAGTCATGACCCGGCCGGGATGGCCGCGGGATCGGGTCGCGACCGCCCTGGGCGATTCCTATGGGAAGCGGAGCCATCTGCTGGCGGATTCGGAGACGCCCGGCGAGGACCTGTTCGGCCGCGCCCTGATCATCTTCATGGATGTGGACGCCCTGGATGTCTCTTCGTCCGCGATCCGGGAAGCGGTCCGGAGCGGCCGGCCCCTGGGAGGCCTTGTGCCGGCCGCCGTCGAAGCGCACATCCGCTCCCGCCATCTTTATCAAAAGGATAATGGGTGACAGCCATGGACACAGACACGCCCCAGAAAGCGACCAAACGAAATCTTCCGGCGGCCGTTAAGATCTCGGTTCAGGCCAGCCTCGATAAAAAGGCCGAGAACGTCCAGGTCCTGGACCTGCGCCAAGTTTCTTCCTTTACGGACTTTTTCATCGTTATGAACGGCCATTCGACCCGGCAGAACCAGGCCATTTTCGAGCAGATCCGGGAGGAGCTCAAGAAGAAAAAGGTCGCCTCCCTCGGCGCCGAAGGCCTCGACAACGGCGAATGGATCCTGATGGACTACGGGAGTTTCATCATCCATATTTTTTCTCCCCGGACGAGGGAGTACTACGCCCTGGAGATGCTCTGGGGAGACGCGCCCCGTTTGATTTTCTGAACGGCTTCCGGCCCCCTTTCGCTTCGGAGGACATCCCTTGACCCGTTCGCCGACGCTAGGCCCCGCCTTTCAATACTCATGAACCGTTTCCGGTTCATGAGTGCAGCGGCTCCAATGCCTGTAATGGGCGGATCCCAGAGAATTGAGTCCATGGAGCTCCAGGCCGGGGAGCAGCCTTGCAGCACTCATGGCTTCCATGAGGTAGCATGATAGCGAAACGCACCTCCCTGACGGGTAATGTTGTGATAAATTACTCGTTGGAACAAATTCAAACAAGGAGGTGCGCGGATGTATTTTATCG